>JADJBB010000005.1 GCA_016703965.1 Acidobacteriota bacterium | reverse complement strand
TCTTTCAAAACGGCGTTCGGCACCAGAAAATTTAATTTGCAGGTGAATTTGGCAAACCTACGAACTTGGTTCGAGAAGTTTGAGCGACTACATTCAGCCGAGTTAAACGGCGTTTTCTCGATGTCGAGAACGAATTGATCGATGCCGGACTCGAAACATGGATAGCAAACATTGAGATCATGGTAGCGACCAATGCACCGGAGTTGAAAGAAATGACCGAAGAGAATAACGAAGCGTTCAATAAAGAAAATACCGCAGAAATGGGAAGAAACCCCGAAGCCAACACCGAATCGAAAGCCGCTGTATATCGCATTATCGGTCATCGGCGTTGTCCTAGCGGGAGTGTTACTTTTTGGTATTTGGGTCGCGGGAGGGTGGAAAAGTTGTCCCGCTCCACGGACGGCCATCACATTCGACGATTACCAGCACCGGACAAACAACAGAAACTACGGCCGAACAAATTGTCACCATTCTGCCCGATCAGTTGAAAAGATCGGCTTAAAGATCGAAACGGTTGGCGAAACGTCGTCGAAAGTGAAGCAATGGATAGTAGCGCCCTGACCGGCGTCGCCCAGTCAAATGCCTACAAAGAACGCCGGTGATCTCCTTCTCGGTGGGGTACTGCGATCCGTTAGTGGCGAACTAGGCCAGTATGCTGGCAAAGCGCCATACGCTTGCCGTTATCCGGGCGATGAACTTGCAGCGTCTCAATCCGCGCTATCTGGCCTTGGCGACCGACGCTCAGGCCGCACACGCAAAACTACGACCGGACGGCAAACTCGTTCAGATCAACCCCGTGAGCAATAGCAGACGGTTGACCAGATGTTGTCGCGGTTAAAGACCGTTCAGGCTGAGCTGGAAGAAAAACCGTAAGAGACATGACCGTACGCTTGGGTTACTTGAAATAGGGGCTGTCAGCCGCGAGGAATTTGAGCAGGCCACGACAAAAGTACGCGCGTCGGAGGCGGACGTTGAAGAAGCGAAAAAAAAAAGATTGACCGTGCCGTCAAGGTCGCCGAGATCAATTTGTCAGCCGAAACGAATTTGAGCAGGCCGCCGTCAAACGCCAAACGGCCGAATTCCGACCTTGCGACCGCTTAGCAAAGACTCTTGTTGCTAGGTTTGTCACCGCAAAAAGTAAATTCGCTCCGCTCCCCATCGCAAATAACGTCGGAGATCGCATTGGTGGCTATATCAGGCACGATCACAAAGCGAGACGTAAACGCGGGTGAAGTTGTCGAGCCAAACAAGGATTGATGCGTGTTACAAATCTCGCAAGGTTTGGGTGGTCGCTCAGGTCTTTGAAAAGGACCTTTCATCAGTTCGTGATGGAAGCGGAGCAAGCATTGCACCGGCTCCTATCCTGACAGGCTCTTTCGCGGTCACGTAACCTACATCGACCCAAATATCAGCCCCGAAACACGCGCACGCACAAGTCAGAGTCGAACTCGACAATCCGGGATAAGTCTTGAAGATCGGAATGTACGCTAAACGTCGCCTTTGGCGGGTGGGATGGCCGAACGCACAATGCCGATGATCCGTCGTCTGCCGTCCAAAATAAGAACGACAAACAGGTTGTTTTCGTCGCCACCGACAAACCAAAATGTCTTTAATATAAAGTGAAGCGTCTCGGCACAAGAAAACAACGGTGGTTCATTGTTCTCGAAGAAGGGCTGAATGTCGGCGACAAGATCGTCACAGACGGCGGCTTCCTGCTCCGTGCTGAAATACATGAGGGACCCGACGCATCACTAACGTCGGATACGAGTTGTCGGAGTACGGCCTGCTTTGCCGCACATTTATGGAGAACATGATGATTATAGACTTGGTTTGTAAAATGGAGATTGACGAAGAAGCCGCCAGCTATTCGTTGAATTAAGGATGGCAAAGACTACTTTTTTATTCAGAGGGGTGTAAAGAATTCACGCGTCGCCCGCTTGATTATGTAGAATCCGTTTATCCGCTAGACGTAGAGACAATCGCGATGTAGATTTCTCGGTTATTTGGGAAGGAAATTTTGCTCCTGACCTGATTTCAAATCCAGCTAACTCACTCATTCGTCAAAGTTATAAGTCCAAAGAACTGAGCGAGCCACTGAATGGCGATGCGTTTGGCGGTTGGTTGGTATTCACCAACGATTTCCAACGAGGCATGTGTTTTTACCAGCATAACTCCAGCCTGGAGCGAATCGCAACCTGTTGAATTTGGCTCAACATATCCGATCGTCCTGTTTTTCCGCTCGCACGTTCGCTCCGCATCGCCCGGAATGGTTATCCCGAAAGTCAATTGTCAACCATTCCGTCAAAGGGCGTTATGTGGATCCACAACGGACGATCGAAGGCTTTAGTTCTATAAGCGCCGCCTGCGACACTCGTTGACTCACGAGATTTATCAGACGATTGAAGGCACCATGGATTCCGGCACGCTTTTGCTGTTTTCTTAAACCTTCTGGGCCGACACACGGAAAAACTTTTTAGGAGCAGTGGATTTGGCGAGCGGATTGGTGAAACCAGTCGTACAACTGGCGGAATGGGCGTATGAAGCTGGAATCAAAAGGCCTTCCAGTTTAATATTTTACGGTCACTGATGTTGAGAGCCTTGTAACAGTGCGTTATGTCTCCAATCCTCAAATTGAGCCGATTTCCCTCTACTTTTCAAACCGCGGAAAATACAGGTACCGTGAAGGGAAGTTTGAAATAGTTGAATCCGACAGTGTGCCAGGCGGGATCATCATCGCTTCCGAGAGATTGTTCGATGATCGCACGAGTTGGACTAGAGCTCGCCCCAAACCACGTCGTAATTATTAATAAGTGGATTTGACGTGGTGTTTCAACTTCTACCCAACGTACGGGTCAGTTAAATAAATCCCGGGCCAGGAGAACCAGGCGGACCTGTCGTATCAGCCTCAAATCATCAATCGGTAACAAGCTAACGTCGCCTTCATTTGCCACTGCAATATGTAAGTTTGACACTGCCGACAGGGTCTTGTACTTTACTATTATGAAATTGAGAAATCGATTTCAATAAGATTTCTTGTTTTTAGTGGCTCGTAATCTAACTGGTGTTTTTATGAAGAATATTGCTGCGGGATCCGTTGCTTAGTTTAGCCTTTTCCATTTTTGCCGTAATCATGGTTATTCAGACAGGGGCGTAACGGCGTGGAGGGGCGAATTGTTGATAACGGCGACGTAGATGCGGGAAACGCTGAGTTCGGCATCAGGATGCCGGGTTGGTTGCAAAAGCCGTAACAGACGGCGAAGGGCCGGTACTCGCTTACAAATATGTCAGATGGTAAGTGATGACGTCACGATCGGTGCCATGGGTTTTGCGAGACTAGCAGTGAAAGTATGATCCCGTCGACGCAGCTTCGTCGTCTTTTACCACAACCCCGGAGGCATTGCAGTGAGCGTTTCAGTTACGTCAAGCTATCTCAGCTGGAACCCCCGGAAAGCCTGAAATTCCGGGTCCTATCGAACGGATCGATAGCAAACACTGGAAAGCAGCCGCGTTCAATTTCTCCGAAGTGCTCAGGAAAGTATCCGGTGTGAATGTAGGGATGAGGAGGGGTTTGGTTTGCGACCCAACATCGGCATTCACAGCACCAATCCGACGCGCTCAACCAGGGTGTTGGGGTTGAAGATGGACTTCCATTGTCTTATGCACCCTACGGAGATAATGCATCTACTACCATCCTCCGGTGGAGATACGGAGTCGATCGAGGTCCTAAAGGGATCGGGTCAGATTGCTTATGGCCCACAAACGATTGCAGGCCTAATCAATTATCTGACACCCAATCCGCCCGATAAACCGACTTTAATTTCAAACTAGAAGGCGGCAATAGTTTTTTTTTCAACGGCGGAGCAGGTTGGCGGCACGTTTGGCAAACTTAACGATTTTCGATTTCAATCATAAGCAGGGGTAACGGGTCGAGAGAGAGCACAAGTTTTAGGTTGTATGATTTTTCGAACAAATCGGTTTTGCAGTTAAACGCTCGCAACGCCTGACTGGAGAAATTTACTTTCTTTTCGAGGATTCGAATCGAACCTACACAGGTGCAACCGAGGCGGAATTCGCCGCAGACCCCCGCGGCAACGTATTCAAGAACGATTTCCTTTTTATGGCCGCAGGTCCGGTTTCTCGCTGCAGCACGCCGCGGTTCTGACCTAAAATCAATCGACGACTAGCTTTATCAAACTATTTTTTCACGCGACTGGTGGCGTCAGTCGTCCAATTCCAGTCATGTCCTAATCGTTTGAATGTCGATCCGACTGCCTCAGCCTGGCCGTACGAACACCACCTGCGGCAACGAAGGAAGGCTTCGCGATTATCTTACTCGGGGCGTCGAGACGCGGCTGACCACAACTTCAATTTCGGATCAGTTGCGAATTAACTTGTCGTCGGTTTTCAAGTTCATGGCGAAGATCAGGAACGGATCCAGCGAAATGGCGACCTTCCAACATCGCGACGGCACTTTGGGAAAACAACGAGCGTAAAGCTTTCGCTCACTCGGATTTATTCAACATCGCTTTGCATGGAAGGACCTCGCATTGACGCCGGGCGTACGTTTTGAGCGCGTGTTTTGCCGAACAATCGTCCCTGCCAACAACGGAGCGGGGGCGACCGGTGGGAAAACAACCGTGACCGAGATCATTCCGGGTTTGGCATCGCTTACTCCGGGTGTAAAGAGATACTACGCTTGTGGGCGTTCATCGAGGGTTTTCCCCTCCCAGAGTGGGGACGTCGTAACAAATTCTGGCGGCGTGATCGAGCTTTTGATTCAAATTGAGTTGGAACTATGAGGTCGGAGTGCGAACTCGACCACTCAGAGGAACCGATTTTCGGCCGCATTTTTTCCGCAACGATTATCAGAATCGGATCGTGGCGGTTTTCGATAGCTGGCGGGCGTCCTTTGCAAACGTCGGAGCCACACTACTGCAGGGGTTTTAAATTTACGGGGCAGATCGATTCCGGCTCTGTTTTTCGTGGCCCCCATAATCTTTTACCTGCGAACCGCCTATACCTTTTGCCGACGGCGGAGTTCCGGGTGGCATGCGCCTGGCTCTATCACCAGTTCGGCAACACTTAATGTGTACGCGCCCGACAACCAGGCGGGTCTCGGCCAGGAGTTGTTCGATTACGGCAAATCGCCTTCCCGTATGCACCGCGTGTCCTTATGACGATGAAAGCATCGATATTCGCATCCCCGGTTTCGACGCTTTTCTGGAAAACGTTTACATCGGGCCAGTTCGGCGACGATTTGAACGCGGTTAACCCGAACTGAATGGCCAGCTTGGAGCGATACTAAGCCAAACTTATTGGAACGCGACGGCAAACTATCGTCGAGAAATGGAGGATGACATTTTTCGTTACGGGTAAGAACTTGCTCGACCGGATATACATCGTTGACCGTACGCGTGGATTGCTGCCCTCAGGTCCGCGTCTCGTTCAAACCGGAATCAAGGTGAGTTTTTAATTTGGCAGAGTAAAACCTCCTTAGGAAACACGGAGTTAGCTTTGAGTGTAGAAAGCTTTATCTATGCACTCGTGGTTCGCGTCTTGCACCTCGGAAGAGGAGATCATACTCACGTCACTCTTGAGGCATGACGGCAACGACAAAAGAGAAGGGAGTGGACCTGAGCTTCTCGATAGCACAAAAATTGCCACACAGCACCGCGCGTCATTAAACCGTCGAGGGTGGCGTAACGGAACCGTCCTTAGATTGACTTTTTGCCCTCCAGTAAAGAAAATTAAGTTTGTCTTCGTCTCATTCGACCACTTTTGACATTGCGTGGTGAGGATTGTAGTGATTAAGAATTCTTATGGTCGAATCGCCTCAAAGTCTCAAATAAGATTAAGGAACAAGCTCAAGTTTGTTGCTTTTTGTTTGTAAGCTTATGCGGTAGCGGATGTTAGCGTTCTTCAAGCCTATTGTGGAAACGAGGCCGTCGGCATTCCACCCGCCCACCATCTTTCAAAGACTGCCCGCGATCCTGACAGCCGCTCCGCTACTAAATCCATTCAAACTCGTCTGCAGTCAGACGGGGAACCCCGACAAGGAAACGACCCGACTCAGGATTGCGACGATGATACGTGCTTTTGCTGCTGTTCCCATGTCGTCACGGGATATTTCGCAATTCCATCCACCAAGTCTACGAATAAATTAGAGAGTTTTCACAGTCCGATACGTACGTAGGACGGTATTCTAATTCAAGCCTAACTCAACTCTTCCGTCCGCCTAGAACAGCCTAATTCTTTCAATCGAAACGACTGCTTTTTATCCTAGCTTATTGCCGGGAGACAAGCGAGATTTTCCAGTTTCTAATTAAGGATCAGGTTTATGTATGTTCTTTTTGGTAGACGTGCCGTTGGCGTTACTTTTGGCAGTTGCCATCTTAACAAGTACTAGTTTTGGTCAGTCGCAGGTAGCAATAGTTGGAAGAGATTCAACTCCCTCGACGGGCGACATTCCCATCAGAACCAACGCTTTCCACGATTCTGTTGGTGCCAAATTATTATAGTCAGACGGACGGTATGTCGCTGGCTGAGATTATCAGACTTGCGTTTGAAACAAACGGCGACATAAAGATCGCCCGTCTCGAAGTCGATAAAGCCAGGGCTCGCCTGACCCAGGCTGGGCTGCGGCCAAATCCGACGCTTGAGGTTGAACAAAGTTCCGGCCGTCTGGCCGGGTCGCCCGGTGACAGCCAGTTCAGCGCCGGGATCGCGGTTCCACTCGAACTATTCGGGCGACGGCAGCGGCGCATTGATGTGGCAAATGCCGAAATCACCTTGCGAGAGGCTGAGATCACTGCCCGGCAGCGAACTCTGGCGAGTCAGATATTTGTGTCTTACACCGAAGCCCTCGCGGCATTGCGTGAGCTACAGGTGTCAGAGGAATTGCTAAGTCTTGACGTGCGGACCGTCGAGTTTGTGCAGATCCGCGTAAACGAAGGCGAGACACCGCCGCTCGAACTTAGCCTTCTGCAAACCGAGGTTGAGCGGCTGCGGGCCCGCCGGCAGTTAGTTGAGGGACGGCTGCAGGCCGCACTGACACGATTGAGATTCTACGCCGGAGTCGAGCCGCAAGCGCCTTTCAAACTTCGCGAAGATATATCAACGGCGACTCTCCCGTCACTTCCACCCTCCATCGACACAGGTATTGCCGTCGGTTTGCGCAACCGGCCGGAGATTCGGCTTGCAGAGCTAGACGAGCAGCTTGCGCCGGTCTGCGGCTGATCAATTCTCAGAGCAGGCCGGATCTAACTGCTTATACCCGTTACACTCAGGGACGTTCATCCATCGATCTACCGACCGGCCCATTTCCGCAGGATCGCGATCGATCGCTAACCTTTGGTGTTGCAAATTGCTGCCGCTATTCAACAAGAATCAGGGAGCAAAGGCGGAAGCGGCGATCACGATACGCCAGGCTCAGGAACGCCGTGCGTTTGCCGAGCAGTTTATTAAGAACGAGATTACTGTTGCATTTCAACGGATCGAAGCGGCCAACCGATCCCTAATGACCTCGAAACCGCCGTGCTGCCGCTCGCGTCAAAACATTGAAACCATTAGAAGAGTTTATGAACTGGGAGAACTCAAGATTACCGATCTAATTGCGGAACAGCGCAGATTGTTGGATGCCAACCGTGATCTGACCGAGACTCTGACGGAACGCTATCGGGCGGGCGGATCTTTTTATTGCACTAGGAATCACACTGTAAATCTGAAGAAGTTATGTCAAACAAGAATATCGCAGAACCAAACGAGTACGAAAGAAACGACGAAGCAGAGCTTGAACGTCTTGAGAACAATCTGGATTCGGCAGATCTCAAAGTCGAGTCTACGCGGCCCGGTACAGCTAAATCAGCCAGGGCGTGGATCATCACGGCGGCGGTCGTCGGTCTTATCGCGATAATTGGAATTGCGTGGATCGTTAACAAAAACTCCGCAAGCGGAGATAAAGCTACCGGCGAGGAACATAAGGAAGAGCCGGGACATTCTGAGGACGAGAAAGGCAAAGAAGTTAAGCTCGATCCTGAGATGATCGAGTCCGCCGGTATCGTCACGGAAACCGTCACTCAACGACCGGCAATTGCCCGATTAATGGTTACGGGTGCGGTCGAATTGAATCCTGAGACGACCGAGATGGCGACGGCATTAGTTGGCGGAAGAATCGAGAGAGTTTTCTACGGTGTTGGTGACAATGTGCAAAAGGGAGCCGTGCTTGCCGTTATTTCGAGTCCGCAACTCGCGCAGATGCACGGCAAAATGCACGAGGCTAAAACTAAATATGAGCTAGTTCAGCGAAATCTGACGCGTGTGCAAAAATCTGAGAACCGCGTAGCTGTACTACAGGCAAAAGCTAAGCTCGATGAGGCCGAAGCTACGTTGAAGCGAACGAGGCGACTTATCGAACTCGGGGCGGGTGCTGGAAAAGATTTGATCGCAGCAGAAACAGTTTACAAAACTGCGAAGGCGGACTTTGATTTTCAGTCCAATATCGCTCTCAACAAAGAATTGCAGGAAGCGAGAGCCGAGGTCGAAACGGCCCAGGTCGATCTGCGGCATATCGAGGACGAAATGCGGGCGCTTGGTGTTCCTGTCGAGTCGGGCAAGCCGGACGATCATCGTAGCGACACGTCGCTTGTTTCTCTGAGATCGCCGCTTTCTGGTGTTGTCACAGAAAGAAAGTTTAACGCTGGAGCGGGTATAGAGGCGGCGACTCCAATTTTTCGATCTCGAATCTGGGAACGGTTTACGTGATCGCAAATGTGCCGGAAACAAGTATGGCAAGGCTTCGTGTCGGTTCGGTCGCAGAAATTACGTCGCCCGCTATCGGAACGGTCAGCGGTCGCGTTTCCTACATTGACCCGCAATTGGATGAAACGACCCGAACCGGACGTGTGCGGCTTGAGGTTCCAAATTCGAACGGAAAGCTTCGGGCAGGAATGTTCGCGGAGGTGGGTTTCTATACGGGAACGAATGCGGAGAGCGGCGAAGAGTTGGTTGTGCCATCATCCGCAGTCCAGCGAACGGGTGACAAAACCGTCGTCTTTGTTCCGCGCGACGACGAGCCGGGCGCTTATGAAGTGCGCGAGATCGAGGCCGGGGCAGATATAAACGGTTACACGAAAGTTATTGAAGGATTAAAGCTTGGCGAAAAGGTTGTGACGAAAGGCAGTTTCACCTTAAAGACACAGCTTGAAAAAGGTGCAATGGGGGACGATCACTAAAAATATGATCAACGCATTAATAAGATTTTCCATTGCTCAAAAGCTGATCGTTCTTTGCTCGTTGCGATCATGGCGGCGGCGGGCGCGTATAGCCTTATAAATTTACCAATCGATGCCGTGCCTGATGTGACGAATGTTCAGGTCCAGGTATTGACCAACGCTCCGAGCCTCGCGCCGCTTGAGATCGAACGGCAGATCACCTTCCCCATCGAGGTTGCGATGTCGGGAATTCCGGGAGTCGAAGAAATACGCTCGGTTTCGAAGTTCGGAATCTCGAACGTCACTATCGTTTTCGAAGAATCGACCGACATTTATTTCGCTCGTCAGCTAATTCTCGAACGCATGGCAACCGCCCGCGAAAACATTCCACCGGGCATCGGCTCGCCGGAGATGGGGCCGATAGCAACAGGCTTGGGAGAGATCTACCAATACGAAGTCCGCGCCGAACCGGGAAGCAATTACACGGCGACCGACCTCAGGACGATCCACGACTGGAATATTCGCCGACAGTTGATGGGCGTTCCGGGTGTGACCGAAGTCAATTCGCACGGCGGCTACGGCAAACAGTATGAGGTGCGTCTATCGCCCGAAAAGCTGCAATCCTACGGATTGACGCTGCATGATGTTCACGAGGCGGTGACCGCAAATAACGGCACGGTCGGCGGCGGTTATATTCAAAAAGGTGCGGAGCAGTATTTGTTGCGAGGCGTTGGTCTTGTCGAAAAGATGGACGACATTACCAACATCGTGGTCAAAACCGGCAAGGAAGGTGTTCCGATATTTGTCCGCGATCTCGGCGAAGTTGTCGAGGGGCAAAGTATCCGACAGGGTGCAGCTTCTGCCAACGGAGAAGGCGAGATCGTTTCGGGTATAGCGATTATGCTGAAAGGCGAAAATTCCCGCGTAGTTGCCGAACGCGTCCAGGCGAAGATCGATGAGATCAGCAAAACTCTGCCGAAGGGCGTAACCATCGAGCCATTCTACGACCGGACTTCTCTAGTCAAAAGGGCGATCGCGACGGTGGAAAAAAATCTACTGGAAGGTGCGGCACTTGTGATCTTGGTTTTGCTGGTGCTACTGGGAAACTGGCGTGGAGCATTGTTGGTTGCGACGATCATTCCGCTTTCGATGTTATTTGCCGCGATTCTGATGAGAATTTTCAACGTATCAGGAAACCTGATGAGTCTGGGTGCACTGGATTTTGGGTTGATAGTTGACGGGGCGGTAGTAATGGTCGAGAACGTTGTTCGTCGCCGAGCGGAGGCGCAGCACGAAGGATCACGTGAGCCGCCGGAGCGCACGATTCTCGAAGCCTGTCTCGAAGTCGCGCGTCCCGTAGTTTTCGCAGTGGCGATCATCGGCATCGTGTATTTGCCGATCCTCAGCCTTCGCGGCATCGAGGGCAAGATGTTCGTACCGATGGCTTTGACGGTTATCTTTGCGCTTCTTGGTTCATTGCTTCTGTCGCTGACCTACGTACCGGCAATGCTTGCATTGATACTTCGCGGCAATGTTTCGGAGAAAGAAAGCTTTTTGATCCGTTGGGCAAAGCACATCTATCAGCCTTCGCTTGCATTCGTAATGAAGTTCCGCTCACAAGTTCTGGCAATAGCTGTAACGACCGTTATCATTTCGGGAATCGTTTTCCCCTATCTCGGCGGAGAGTTTATCCCGCGCCTTGATGAGGGCGACCTTTTGGTTGGAATGCAGCTTTTACCTAGCGTCTCGCTCGAACAATCGATGGTTGTAACTACCCAAGTGGAAAAGTCCCTCAAAGGCTTTCCTGAGGTCAAGACAGTCGTCTCTAAATGCGGTGCTCCAGCAGTCGCGACGGATTCGATGAGTCTAAATCAATGCGACGTTTTCGTGATGCTCCATCCGATTGATGAATGGAAGTCGGGGTGGTCTAAAGAAAAATTGATCGAAGAAATGTCGAAAAAGCTTGAATCGGAAGTTCCGGGAGCGGCTTCTTTAGAATATCTACAGCCTATCGAAATGCGCGTAAATGAACTTATCGCGGGAACACGAGGGGATCTTGCCGTAAAGCTCTTTGGAGACGACCTTGAAGTTCTGGCAGAAAAAGGCGAAGAGATCGAAAGAACTCTTGCGAAGGTCAATGGTGCGGAGGAGACAAAGGTCGAGGTCACGACGGGCTTGCCGCAGCTACAGATCAAACCGGACCGTGCGGCGATAGCCCGCTATGGTTTAAACGTTGAGAATGTAAATGAGCTGGTCGAGTCGATCTTTGCGGGCCAGAAAGCGGGCGAGGTTTTTGAGGGCGAACAGCGTTTCGATATAGTCCTGCGGTTGAATGAGGACTCTAGTAAGTCTGTCGAATCGGTTCGGGCGTTGATCCTAACGGCCCCAAATGGTCAGCGTGTCCCGCTCGCACAGGTCGCCGACATTGCTCTGGTCGAGGGTGCGGCGCAGATCTCCCGCGAGGCTACACGGCGAAGGATAGTCGTCTCGACCAACGTACGCGACCGCGATATTGCAAGTTTCGTCGCCGAGGCAAAGGAAAAGATAGGAACAGAAGTGAAATTGCCGCCTGGATATTATCTCCAGTGGGGTGGAGCGTTCGAAAATCTCGAACGTGCGACCAACCGCCTGTTGATCGTCGTACCGATCGCGTTGTTCCTGATCTTTGTAATGCTGTTCTCGACCTTCGGTTCGGCAAAGCAGGCCTTAATGATCTACACCGGGATTCCGTTCGCGATTGTCGGCGGTGTGGTTGCACTCGCACTTCGCGGAATGCCGTTTTCGATCTCGGCGGGCGTGGGATTTATCGCCTTATTTGGCGTTGCGGTATTGAACGGCGTCGTGATGATAAGTTTTATCAATCATCTACGCGAAGAAGGAAAATCCGTGATCGAAGCCGTTAACGAAGGCTCAATGACCCGTTTGCGTCCGGTTCTGATGACTGCTCTCGTTGCGAGTCTTGGATTTATCCCGATGGCTCTGGCAACATCGGCGGGTGCGGAAGTTCAACGCCCGCTTGCGACAGTTGTAATTGGCGGACTCATAACATCAACGCTGTTGACCCTATTGATCCTGCCGACGCTTTATGCGTGGTTTGAAAAGGACGTGGAAGGAGAGTTCACGGAGGAATAACAATGAAACTGATAATCGCAATAGTGCGGCCATTCACGGTAGAGAAGATCGTAACGGCCTTTGAAAACATCGAAGGCTTTCCGGGAATGACCTTGATAGATTCCGAAGGATTTGGCCAGCGAATGGGTACCGGAACATACGACTCACTCGATCCGTTCAAGGCGAACAAACGGATTGAGATCGCGGTAAGTGACGAAATGGCCGACGAGATCGTTGCGGCAATTAAGCACAACGCACACAGGAAAGAAGGGCGATGGAATAATAACGGTCGTTCCAATTGAAGCGGCCACGTTGATTTGAGCGAACCAAGATGTTTTCTGAACGGCCTTTTCAAATGCTTGTCGGAGCGGTGATCGGAACAGGCCTGATTCTTGGTCTAGTTTGGCTAATGCTCTATTTGAATAAGCATGGGATCAAAACGCATCCTAGCGAAAAAAGAGAGAGCCGGTATAAACGACTAGGGCGAATGAAGGCAGAAAAAAGACGTAATAGTCGGAGATTTAGGTTTTGAAATAGGCAGCTGTTATGGGACAAGGCCTTGCCTTACATGCCATTTATGTAGTTTGCACGTGCGGAGATCGATTACTTTTCCAAATGTCGCGGCGTATCGCTGATCGCGGCGAACTCGAACAAGATCATCGAGCGGGCGGGACGGTAGAAAGTCCGCCGTCACAACCAAGGATCATGACCGAGGCTTTTGTGACAAGAAGCGCTATCGCGATGGCAAACACGGGCAAGCGCCCGTACAACGGTAAATCTTGGATCAGCGAGGTATTTAACTATTTAGACGCTCATGAATGTGGCGAATTTGTCCCTAGACCGAATTGAATGGAGCAACAAGGGATGTTGGCAATAGAAACCGCCGCGAGCGGGAAACAACCATCGGTGCTGGCCGACCGCAAATTTCAGTGGCTTGTGTTTAGTGTTGCACTGGTCGCTGTCTTCGAATTCTTTTCGCTGGCGGATTTTGATGTTTTTAGGTATCTGCTCACTCCCGTTCCGGCTTGGCAGCCGTATTCACGGTGGGGCGCGGCGGTCTTGTTTGCCGTAATCATTCTGGCAATTGGCTGGCAAACTCTCTTGAGCGGCCTGACCGCACTAGCGAAGCTCAACTTCAAGAGCATAAATCTGCTTATGACGATCGCGATCATAGGGGCGTTCTATCTTGGCGAGTACGAGGAGGCGGCGGTTGTCGTTGTGCTGTTCACGCTAGGCGAGACGCTTGAGAAGTTTGGGCTCGCCACAAGTAAATCGGCCCTCCAGGCTCTCGTCGATCGGGCTCCAAAAACGGCGGCGATCAAGGGCGGTGACGGGCAGATTACCGACACCCCCCTTGACGACGTCAAACTCGGCGACATTCTGGTCCTCAAGCCATCCGATATGGTCGCTATGGATGCGGAGGTCATTAGCGGGGCTTCGTCCGTGGACGAATCGACCATTACCGGTGAGCCGCTGCCGCGGGACAAGCACACTGGCGATAACGTTTTCGCCGGAACTTTGAATATGCAGGGCTATCTCGAAGCTCGTGTGACAAAGCTGGCAAAGGATTCGACGCTCGCCAAGATCATCGAAACCACATTCGCGGCGACCAAGACCAAAGCGGAGACGCAGAAGTTTATCGAGACGTTCGCCGGTTATTACACGCCGTCGATCATCTTTATCGCGGTGCTACTCGTGGCGGTTCCGACGCTTTTGTTTGCTCAGCCGTTCAACGTCTGGTTCGAACAGGCGATCACGATCCTCGTCATCGCGTGCCCATGTGCGCTCGTTATCAGCACGCCGATCTCGATCTATGCGTCGATAGGCAACGCCTCGGCCCGCGGTGCTCTTGTCAAAGGCGGCAAGTACATCGAGGCCATCGGCCAGGTCAAGGCGATCGCGATGGACAAGACGCGTACCCTCACATACGGCAAGCCAAAGGTCACTGACGTCATCCCTTTCGGCGAAACGACGCGGGAACATCTCCTGGCGTGTGCCGCCGGTATCGAGACGTATTCCGAACATCCACTGGCGCAGGCGATTGTTGACGCCGCGCGCGACGAGAAGATCGAGATCCACGGCGTCGAGAACTTTCAGGCCGTGATGGGCAAGGGCGCACAGGCCGACTGTGTGATCTGTTACGACAAACATCACTGCATCGGCAAATTGCCATTCATTACCGAGGAGCATTCGGTTCAGCAAGAGGTCGTCAATAAGGTCGAAGAGTTGCAGCAGCAAGGCAAAACCTCGATCGTGGTCAGCAGCAATGGCGGCGTCGAAGGGATCATCGCCCTCACCGACGAGCTGAAACCGGAAAGCAGGCAGGCCGTGACCGATCTGCGGGAATTGGGGATCGAGACAATAATGATGACCGGCGATAACCGTGCTCCGGCCGAGGCGGTCGGCGCCATCGTCGGGATTACCGAAGTAAAGGCCGATATGATGCCCGAGGACAAGGCCGACGGCATTCGCGAACTTCTCAAAAAGTACGGCACCGTGGCAATGGTCGGCGACGGCGTCAATGACGCTCCGGCCCTCGCATTATCGAACGTTGGTATTGCCATGGGCGCGGCAGGCAGCGACACGGCCATCGAAGCCGCCTCGATCGCCATTCTCAACGACCGCCTCGAACTGATCCCGTATCTAGTTCGCCTAGGCCGCAAAACGATCTCGACCATCCGGCTCAACACCGCCGCCGCCGTGATTACCAAACTCGTATTCGTTGTGCTGGCGATCATGGGCCTGAGCAGCCTGGCCATGGCGATATTCGCCGATGTTGGCGTGACTGTGCTCGTCATTTTGAACAGTTTAAGATTGCTCAATTTTAAGTGAGGAAAGAAATGGGAAAGGGACACGGACACGAGATTTCGGCGGCGGGCAGAAATAAAAAGCCCTTGATGATCGTTTTTTGCCTGACGTTTTTCTACTTGATAGTAGAGGTGATCGGCGGGTTTTGGACGGGCAGTCTCGCTCTTCTTGCGGACGCAGGGCATATGTTGACGGATGTTGCGGGCGTCGGGCTAGCATTGTTAGCAATATGGTTCGCAGAAAAGCCAGCATCGCCGGAACGCACCTACGGCTTTTATCGCGTAGAGATACTCGCGGCCCTCACTAACGCCATCGTACTGATCCTTATCTCAATTTATATTCTCTACGAAGCCTATCAGCGGTTTCTGAACCCGCCCGAAGTGCAGAGTGCGGTGATGATCGGCGTCGCATCGATTGGGTTGGTGGTCAATATTGTCGGGATGGTTGTTCTGCGTTCCGGTTCCAAAGAAAGCCTGAACATGAAAGGCGCATATTATGAGGTTCTTTCGGACACGCTCACGTCTGTCGGTGTGATAATCGCTGGAATAATCATGCTCACGACCGGCTGGTATTACGCCGATCCGTTAATTTCGGCGGGAATCGGCCTGTTTATCTTGCCGCGAACGTGGGCGTTGCTAAAAGATGCCGTTGCTGTCTTGCTAGAAGGTACGCCGTCTGACGTAAACATAGCTAATGTGCGAGACAAACTTTCTAAGATCGAAGGCGTCGCGGAGATTCACGATCTACACGTATGGTCGCTTACGTCTGGCGTAAATGCCTTGAGCGTCCACGCCGTGCTTGCCGACGGAGCAGAGCACGACGACGTTCTGCAACGTGTCCACAATTCATGCACGAGCGAATTTAAGATCGCACACGTAACCGCCCAAACCGAACGCGAGGGCTTTGCGTGTCACGAGACACATATTTAAGAACGCAATGGAACAAGAAACAGACTTTTTTCATGTTTTTACGCAGCATCAGCTTATAATTTTCGTAGGTGTAAGCTTACTGATTATCGCCCTGTTAGTAGGAATAGGTTTTCTTCTCGGTAAGCTATCAGAGAGGCGTTCGAAGGAGGCTCAAAATGAAAACCGAGAACAGCAAAGTGTTGGCAACCGCAATTTCTCAAGAGTTAACATTGGCTGAATCGCTTGTTGAAAGCGGCGACTTGAATTTAGCCTTTCATCACCTCGAACGCGCTCACGTTCTAGGTCAGGCATCGACCTATCAGCACACTTGCATCCATTGGCGAATGTTTAAGCTCGCGGTCAGGCAGCGTTCGCCTCGCGAGATTTGGGGGACAGATCGTTCGGCTTATCGGAGCCTCGACCAAAACGCCTTTCGGCATCTATCCAACCGGCAACACGGGCGGAGCTAACGTGTGGTTTTTCAAATCAATGCCGGTTCCTGACGATTTGAAGAAGATTCTAGACACAGCACGGTAGCAGATCAAATGCTGAAAGTTTGCAGTCCCTGATATTATCAGGGCAGGTTGTATGAAAGCTAAAACAGTAAAGAAGATCGCGCACAAGACCTTCGCCGGATTCATGGCGTTGTGGTTGAGTGGATTCGTCTTTTTGTTTTGCTGCGAAACGCTTAACGGCCAGTCGATGGACATGGAATCTTGCCCGTTGGCTAAGATGTCCGAGCATTCCGATAAGGCAAAGCAAGCGAACAGTCCGGTTATTGGTCTCACCGACGAGAGCAGCATGGACTGCTGCGGTTTCTTGCCGATAGTCTTCGACAAATCGCGAAAGATCAACCAAACCGAAAAGCAGATTGCCCCGGCACTGACAGTTGTCGCCATAAAGTTCACACTTCCCACAGTCACTAAGATCACAACTTCATTCCCCGCGTTTCACAAGCGGACGCCCGACAGACACGGCACTTTTATCAGGAACTGTGTCTTTCGTATTTAGAAGTATTTTTGCGCGTTCACTAATGCCGACGCTCTATGCGTTTCGGCTGCATTAATAATTTCTAAATAAAAGAGGAGTAATCATGAAAAAGAAAGTCATATTAACAATTGTAGCGGTCATGGTCATGTGACTCGGGATCGTTGCATTTGCTTTCACTTCGACAAATACTTCGTCGAAAACGGCAATATCGTGCTGCTGCAGCGGGGACTCCTGCCCGATAAAGAAGAAAAACGCTTCGGGAAAAGAAACAGCTTCGTGCTGTGACAACTGCGATTGCTGCAAAGGCGATTCGTGCCCGATGAAGAAGAAAACGGTCGACAAGAAGCCGGTTCAAACCAATCCTGAAATGAAAAACGTCGTAATGGTCGTTTCCGACGAAGACTGCTGCTGCGGCTGCTGTAAAAAGGACAAGGAAAAGAAAGACACACCCGCTGTATAACCGTTAATTTTACGACTAATAAAGAGGCTTCGGGGCCTCTTTTATCTAATATGAAGCCAACTATAAAAGAACTTGTTATCTACGTGCCCGCCGAGGATTTCGCGATCTCAAAGAGTTTCTACGCTGCACTTGGATTTGAGTTAACTGAGGGTTGGGGCGGGACAATGGATTGTCGTCTCGGCGGTGCGGTGTTTCGGTTGCAGAATTATTACGTCAAGGATTGGGCGGAGAACTTTATGATGAAGTTCGATGTCGAAGACGTTCAGGAGTGGTTCGAACACATTAAGAAAGTTCTCGACGAAAACAAATACAGCGATGCCCGCATCGCAGAACCCGAAATGATCGGTGATACAAAGATCTGCCACGTTTGGGACCCGTGTGGGGTTCTTTTGATCTTTATCCAATGAAAAAAGACATTCCAATATCGCGTTATGTAAGTCGTCGCCGTTTGCTCGCCTGTCTGATCATCATCTAGTTTTGCGTTGAGTGAATTTTGGGTGAGACGTTCCGCGTAAGCCTGTTGGGGATCGTTATTGACGATGCCCTTTTTGTTGCAAGCACAAAGCATTTTTTTTCATCTTTCTTATTGATGTCATTGTTATATGAACGTCCGTTCATATAACATACAGACAATGACTTCAGCAGCTTCGGACAAAAAACGTGCTTACGCGTGCGAGATTCAATTCGTTGACAGCGAAAAGGTTTCTAACGTCATTCAGGCGATGAAAACGGACGCTGCGTTTCGTTTACTTGCAGACACGTTCAAAGCGCTTGGAGATCCAACACGCATTCGCATCGCTTTCGCTCTTTCGCGGGAAGAACTCTGCGTCTGTGACCTTGCAAATCTACTTGGTGTTTCGCAATCGGTCGTTTCGCATAGCTTGCGGGTCCTTCGTGAGATGCAGCTTGTAAAGTTTCGAAAAGAGGGAAAAATAGCTTACTACACACTAGACGACGAACATATCGAACATTTACTCGATGAAGGCTTTCGCCATGTTGAAGAACTACTGGATTAAGAATATTAAAAGCAATTTTATGAGAGGTTTATTTTAATGATTTCAACAAACATATTACTCGGCGCCATTGCCGGAATAACAATTTTTCTAGGTCTTCCGATTGCTCGTTGGCGCGGCGCTTCAGAACGCTTGCGCGGAATTCTCGCACTTGCGTCGGCTGGCGTCCTTTTGTTTCTTGTTGTTGAGGTCGGCTATCACGCGATGGAAACGGTCGAAACGTCTGCGAAAGGCGGCTTAGTAAACACCGCCATCGTGCAGGGAATAATCCTTGTTGGCGGATTTGCCCTCGGTTTGGTCGGCTTGGCATGGCTTGAGGAACGCCGCAAGAAACGAGTCGAATCTACAGGCGTCGATGCTCTCGAAGTTGCAACAATGATCGCAATCGGTATCGGTCTGCACAACTTTGCCGAAGGTCTGGCAATCGGACAATCGTTTTCGGGTGGCAATGCGGCTTTAGGAACGTTGCTTGTCGTCGGTTTTGCTTTGCATAACGCTACCGAAGGCTTTGGCATCGCGGGCCCGCTTGTTGGACGCGACATTTCCTGGACACGCTTATTGGTGCTCGGATTGATAGGAGGCGTTCCGACAGCAATTGGATCGTTCGTGGGCGGCATTTGGGTGAATCCTTCGTTGGAACTCTTATTTCTTTCCGTTGCGGTTGGTTCACTCGTTTATGTCACTCGTGAATTGTTCCGGCTTCGATTTCCACAACTCGGCGCCGTTGGCGCTACAGCGGCTTTGGCCTTCGGTTTTTTTCTTGGATTCGGAACGGAGCTTGTCGTTGGTGTTGCACAGTCCAAAGCAGCCGCAAATTCCTCAAACACAAAATCAACAGCCACACTTCGCTTCGCCAATAAACAAGTCGATCCACCGTCGATAACGTTGGCTCGTGGACAGGCGTTCACAATTCAAAACGATGGAAACGTTCCTTTGGTCTTTGAAGGCAACGGTTTGTTTGTCGGTGAGGTCGTTGCTCCTGCGTCGGGCAGTATTACAGTCACCGCATCTGGTAATGAAGGCAAATATGCATTAGTCGATGAGCGAGGACAGAGTGGCACGGGAACAATTGTCGTTCAGCCCGGCGGAGCAATTGAACCGTTGACCGACGAGGTCAATGCGGTTGGCGCGTTGATGATCTTGGAAGGCCACGTTCGAACCTCTAAAGCCTTGCACGACCGCGGCACGAAGAATGAGGGACCTAATCCGGCGCTTGATCTAAAACGAACAAGTAAGCACGCGGGCCATCCTCAACACGAACTATTAATGGGCAATGAGCCGGACGCTCTCGTGCTGCAAAAGCTTTTGCGCGACCACGGCGTTTTTGATTCGGTAAATAATGCATTGACGGAATATGTTGCTGTCGCGGGCAAAAGCGACGTTCCACAGGCGGACATCGATAGCAAGTATCAGGCCGTGATAACTACGACCGAACAAGCTTGCAAGGCGATTGCCGGAACTGCTTACGACAAACCGGATTTCCGTATCAGGGCCGCTCGTTTTGTATTGGAAACCGCCGCAAGTGAATATGCGACGGCTACCGAGGGCGACAAGATCGAGATTGTCGAGGCAGGTACGCCAGGTAAGGACAACCTCATCGAGTTTCAGGACGCGCGGGGCTTTTTGCAGGCAATGCGAGAGACGTTCATGACCGGAAATGCAGCCATCCATGTAAACGCAGACGGTCAAGCCGCTTTGGACAAACTTCAAAACGACATATTGAAGTCACTCGAACCGCCTGACCTTAATCGTCCTGTCCCTGCGGCTGAATTTAGATCGTTGACCGAGCGAGTAGGATCGGCCTTGATTCCGTAGTCGTTAGAGTCGATTTTGTCATGATGATTTTTGCCAAGTGGGAGGTTATATGGACGTGAATCGAAAGAAAGAGATCGCTAAGTTCTTTTGCGGGTTCGAGGCAGCACACGCGCTCGCACATATTTTGATTCTGGTATCCGGTACTACGATCACTATCCTGGGAATTGCCTTGGCCCCGACATGGCACATATACCGCTGACAGTGAACATACTACTTACGATCGCATTAGCTAATTACGGTTGGAGTCTTTACCGCAGGCAAGGCCGCTAACATTATCGGAACTTATGAGACGTACCTACGCCATTCTGTGTTTGCTGGCGAGCAGTGTTGGAAGTCTAGCCCAAGATAGCTTGCGGCCGCTGCCCACGCCTACACCGAGTGTTGACGAGAGGATCAGCGTCCAAACCGACCTTGTCGTGCTCACGATAACAGTTCAGGACGAAGTCGGCAGATACGTTGCGGGAAAGAAGAAATCTGACTTTTTGATTTTCGACAATAACCGCCCCGTCGAGATCGAGTTCTTTTCAGACACGGATGAGCCAGCCTCTGTTCTCTTTCTGTTTGATGTCTCAGGGTCGATGTCGGTCGAAAAGCTCCGTAAGTCGCGCACCGCTCTTGACCGATTCCTGATGACGAGCCATCCCTCGGATGAATACTTCTCAATCGCTTTCAATGATCGCGTTGAGGTGTTGGACAAAGGCCTTCGCGATGGGCAGGCCGTGGTGGATAAACTTGTCATGCTAAAGCCGTCCGGGAATACAGCACTCTATGATGCGTTGTCTCTCGGGATTCAGACTCTCGCGCGAACCGCCTATCGTAAGAAGGCTGTCATCATCATCAGCGATGGGCAGGACAACAGGTCACGAGACAGCTTCCGTGACGTTAAGTCCCTGCTGAAGGAGACCGACATTCTGATCTATGCCGTTGGCATCGAGACAATTCCAACCGGAAAGCTCGGATATCTCGGTCAGGCCAATCTCGAATCGCTCGCCAGCCTCACCGGCGGACGTGCTTTTTTTCCAAAGAATGAAATCGAAATGGATGAGGCCTTTGAGAAACTCGCCCTTGAGCTTCGGCATCAATACTCGATAGGTTTTACACCGCCTGATATTGCCGACAATAAATGGCACAAAATGGAGGTTAAATTGCCCAAAGGTCCAGGCGGCGGCAGGGTTGTGATAAGAACCCGAAAAGGATATATGGCTGTCCGCGAAACAAAGCAGCCCAGTCGGTAGTTTTGTTGGTATTAATCGAAGATGAAACTGAATTCGATCGAAAAATTCTTGATGAACAATCCGGTGCGCGCTTTTATCCAGCGGCATCACGAGGCCCGAATGTTCGAGAAATTTGGTGGTAAAACGACTGGTCAGATAGTACTAGAGATCGGATGCGGACGGGGTGTCGGGTCGCAGATCATTCTTGAGCGATTCGGCGCGGGAGAAGTTCACGCTTTTGATCTCGACCCAAAGATGATCGGGCTAGCGAGAAATCGGTTGGCGAAATTTCCTGCCGAAAAGCTGCAGCTTTACGTCGGCGATGCGGAAGGGATTGATGCGCCGGACAACTCCTACGATGCCGTTTTCGATTTTGGGATTATTCATCACGCTCCGCTGTGGCAGAATGCGGTTAGCGAAGTCGCCCGCGTGCTAAAACCGGGCGGAAAGTTCTATTTCGAGGAAGTCACCCGGAAGGCTCTGGACAGTTGGTCATACCGGACCTTTCTAAAACATCCGACGGAAGATCGTTTTTCCGGCCCCGAGTTTATTAGGGAGCTTGAAACAAACGGCGTCAATGTCGGCGACAATCATACTTACTGGCTTTTTTCTGACCTGGTGCTTGGAGTCGGAACAAAAGGTGAGTGACCGCTTTTGCAAATGAATAAAACCACATTCAAGATCGCGAAGATGGACTGCTCCGCGGAGGAGCAGTTAGTGGGAATGTCTCTTGCGGACATGCCGGATATCAAGGAGCTTTCCTTCGACCGTCCGTGCTTGCGACGAATGAGACCAACTTTTGCCTTCTTGCCAGAAGGACTTCGAACTTTTTTAGGACTTTTGACAAAACGTCAAACATGATCGATTGGATTAGTTGAAGGGGTTACCGGACTTATGGACAATACCAAAAAAATAGATTTTAGGGTCGGAGGGCTTGACTGCGATACTGAAGCAGCTGCTATAGAGCGCGGTTTGAAGAATTTCCCGGGCCTAGTGGATGTGAAAGTTTTTCCCAAGTCTGCGAAAGTCGCGCTGACCTTTCATCCTGACGAAACTTCGCCTGACTTGCTCAAGGAAAAGCTTGACACTTTAGGGTTTCCTGTTCAGAAAGGGCGGACGATGGCATCGCAGCCAAAGCCTTGGCGCAACCCCAAAGTACTGACTTCCTTATCTTCGGGCCTTCTTCTGCTCATCGGATATCTAATTAGCTTTGCATCGACACCGGAGATCGCTTCGACGGTGCTTTATATTGCAGCCATTCTCGTCGGAGGTTACTACTTCGGGCGCGAGGCTCTTGAAGAGCTCATTTACGAACGCGAGGTCGGCATTGAGCTGCTTATGAGCATTGCGGCGGTTGTAGCCGCGTTGCTCGGGCTGCCAGGCGAGGGAGCAATGCTCGCTTTTCTGTATTCGATTTCCGAAGCCGCTGAAGGCTACACCGAAGAAAAAACCCGTGGGGCCATAAAGGCACTGATGGATCTAACTCCGAAGACGGCCCTCGTCAGACGCGGAGAACATGAGACAGAAATTCCGATCGAGGATCTGATCGTCGGCGATGTTTTCATAGTCAAACCCGGACAATCGTTTGCCACAGACGGTGAAGTTATAGTCGGCGAATCGAGCGTTAACCAGGCTCCCGTCACGGGCGAGAGCGTTCCGGTCGAAAAAATGGTCGGCGATACGGTTTTGCCGGAAGCATAAATGGCGAAGGATCGCTTGAGATTCGGGCAACAAAGACGTTTGCGGACAATACCATTTCGCGCATTATTCACATGGTCGAAGAGGCGCAGGAGAAAAAAGGAAACAGTCAGCGTTTTATAGAGCGTTTTGGCAAACGTTACAGCCCTGCGGTTCTTCTGGTTGGCATTTTGATCGCTCTTGTGCCGCCTTTGGCTTTCGGCGGAGATTGGACTTCGTGGATCGTCCGGGCAACCGTTTTTATTGTTGCGGCGGCGCCATGTGCATTGGCGATCTCGATTCCCATAACCTTGGTTGCCAGCCTTGGAACGGCCGCACGTAACGGCGTGTTGATCAAGGGCGGTCTTTTTGTTGAGGAGCTGGCCAAGATCAAGGTCGTCGCTCTTGATAAGACGGGTACCATCACAGCCGGCCGGCCGGAAGTGACGGAATTTCTTTTGATAAATCCTGAATCAAAAGATGTGCCAGACAGAAACAAAATACTCGCAATAGCTGCCGGCATCGAGCGACGGAGTCAGCATCCGCTCGCACAGGCCATCGTCCGCTACGTCGAAGAGCAAAAGATCGATCCCGTTGAAGTCTCCGATTTTCGCTCGCTCACCGGATCAGGGGCCAAGGCGAAGATCGGGCCATCGACCGTCTATATCGGCAGCCCCCAACTATTCCAAAACCAGTTAAGCATTAGTATGGCCGGTACATTTAATGACATAACTCACCTACAAGATGAAAGTAAGACCGTAGTTGTTGTCGGCGACGAAAACAGCGCGTGGGGACTCCTTGCGATCCGGGACAATGTGCGGCTGAATGCGGCCCGGGCGATTGCGGATTTACACGCAGTAGGCGTGGAAAAGGTCATTATGCTCACGGGCGATAACCATCGAACGGCTGAGGCTATCGCACGCGAGGTAGGAATTGATGACTTCTATTCTGACCTGAAACCGGAAGATAAGGTTGAAAAGGTTCGAGAGATCGCAAGGAAATACGGTCATGTGGCGATGGTCGGCGACGGTGTGAACGATGCGCCGGCCTTGGCGGAAGCAACCGTAGGCATTGCCATGGGGGCGGCTGGCACAGACGTTGCGTTAGAAACAGCGGATGTAGCGCTGATGGCTGACGACCTTGAAAAATTGGTCTATGCGCTTCGTCTAGCCAAACGGAACAAGTCGGTCGTCAACCAGAATCTGGCCTTATCAGCTTTTGTTATTACCGCCCTGGTTATTGGCGCAGTTACCGGTTATTTCTCTTTGCCGATCGCCGTCCTTGGCCACGAGATCAGCGAATTCATAGTAATTGGGAGCGGATTGCGAATGCTTAGATCTTAGGCTGCGGATGCGGACTAGGAGGTTGAAATGAGTAGACTTTTTAAATACATACAATCAAGCTTTTACACCCTTTTGGACATAAGCGGAATCCTTTTAGGGATTATTCTCATGGCCATGGGTTGGATTTTAAAAACTGGCCAGCCGATACCCGCCTGGGCCGGATGGATGTTGTTTGCCCTGGGCGTGGCAGCTTTCTTGATCCACTTCGTTCACTTTATCGTCGCGAAAAAGAGGGGAGATACGAGCTATTTCTACACGACTGTTGGGAAACCCGAGAACACTTAGCTCCGACGCTAGGCGTTCATGTTGTTCGGACACGACAATCACGGCCGAAACATAGGAGCACACAGATCATGAGTAAGAAGGAAGTTGCCAAATTTTTCGCCGGAGTCGCGGCGAATCAGGTGTTGACCCACGGAGTTTTTGCTCTTAGCGGCGTCGAATTTACGCTATTCGGCGTTATCAGCTTCACCAGAGGATTGAACACCGCGGCCGCCATCGTATGGGCAATCGTTCTGGTTTTGCTGGTCTATTACGCTTGGATCCAAAAGGGACAGTAAACACGATTTGGTGGGCGAAATGGCAAGTCGAAAGAAGGAAATCGCCAAATTCTTTTGTGGGTTCGAGGCGTTCCACGCCCTGTTCCATGCAACTTTATTGCTATCCGGCACAACAATAACGGTTTTCGGTATTCCTTTAGCCCCAACATGGAATATTGTTCCTCTGACGGTTAATGTCTTGCTAACGATCGCCTTGGCCAATTACGCGTGGGGGTGGTACCAACGCAATATTCCGAGCAACTTAGGAAATTCAGAATAGGAACAGGAGACGCCTTAGATTGGAGAATCATCATCACCATGAAAACATTTGAATATACAGTAACTACAGACAAACCATTCGGCGAAGCAGTTGAGGCCGTCCAGACGAAAGCGGCGGAAAACGGCTTTCGCGTTTTGTACACACACGATGTGGCGGCGACTCTCGCTGAAAAGGGCTTTCCTCGCGAACCTTTGAATATCGTCGAGATCTGCAATGCAAGATATGCGAGCGAGGTGTTAAAAAAGGATGTGAAGCTCTCACTGATGCTGCCCTGTCCTATCAGCGTTTATGTAGAGGAAGGCAAAACATACCTCAGCACACTCCTTCCGACTTCGATTACTGAATTTTTTCCGGCTGCCGATATCGATCAACTTGCTACCGAAGTCGAAAGCACAGTCCTCAAAATTGTTGATGAGGCCAAATAGCGGAGCTATTCATTCTGCGAATGGACTTGGATGCTAAGGGAACACAGGCTGTTTTTAGGCCTATACAAAACCGCATTCGTAGCGCTACCAGAAATTTCTCGTTGAGTTTATGGTCTCTTGGTTCAGGTCACCACCAAAAAAAACATCGAAGCACCACGCGGCGAAACGCGAGGAAGCGCACATGCAGGCCAGACTATGTCTTTCTCTCCAACGATGTGGTTATTAATTTCGGAGTGATCTTGGCGGGGGTATTTATTTTCTTCACAGCCTCAAAATATCCCGACCTCATAATTGGCTCATCTTCCTCGTCGTAGCCCGCGGTGCATTCCGTATTTTGACACTCAGCGCCAAAACGGCCACTTGAGATTTATATCAGAGCGGTTAGATTTCTTTTGTTCCCATCAATCAATCCCAGCTTCCCGACGGCTATTCACTGACCTACGATGCAAACGAACAGAGTGTCAAAAATGCCGCAGAATTTGTTTCTTACGAACGTCTGTGTTGCCCGGGCAGACCCCGTTGCGGCACCCTTAATGGTTCCGATCATCGCCAAGGAAGGTACGCGGAAGAGTTTGTGACGATTGCCAGTGTTGAGATTACGTATGAAAAATGAGCGGATGGCATTGGCTAGGATATGTTATTATGTTTCACGAGATCCCGAGCGAAGTGTGGTCCTTTTCGCAAATAGCACGCTATCAAGACTTCGATTTCTATTGGGTGACTTGGTTGCAGGTTGGTTGCAGCGTTCCTGATCATGGCTAATTAACGACGAATCCCTGTAGCCGTAAGCTGTTGATTCTAAGAGGTTTTGAGCAGTTTTGACAAATTATACAAACCTACCCAAATCGCTTGGGGTGCGAGAGGTCGTGAGTTCAAATCTCGCCGTCCCGACCAATAAACATGGGGCTTTCGATGAATTTCGAAAGTCCCATTTTTCTTGGTTTCTAAACAGCCACGAGAGGGCGGGTTGCTAAACCTCTTGATTGCCACATTTACGACTCACCACCCGTCAAAAAAAGCGCCTCCATTTTGCAACCAACTTTCCGCACCTCAAGTTAGAGCTATTTTGGTGAACAGACGCACCAACCATGGTGCGAGGAAGAACCTACTGATGCTCCGGCGTTCCAAATTTCACCTTTTTACCCCTAATTCCCAGTAAATAAGCGGCTAACAGTCAGCGGAATAGAACTTGCGAAAGGCTACGCGAGAGGAGCCGGCTTGTCGCTCCTCGACTACGAACCAACGCGAATCTATTCACGAAGAATATGTCTGTTTACAAACGATACAACGGTAAGCGAGTGTCATCCTCACATCCCGACTACTCGAAAGCTCGATGGTGGATCTATAAGCGGCTAAAAGGGAAGGTCATTCATCAGAGTGTTCCCGAAGCCAAGACCAAACAAGAAGCTGAATTGGCCGAGAGGCAGATCATCAAAGCCTCCTTCGATCATAGCTATAACGTCACAGACACCACGACCACACTGGCCACATTTATCGAACAGAAGTACCGGCCGTACTTCCAGCAGAACAATGTCAATCAAGGGCAAAGGAGCTGTATATTAGACTTCTCCTCGGATACTTTAAGAAACAGACTATATCCAGCATCAGCCCTCAGGATTGTCGGAACTGCCGGACCAAGCTCCAAACTCGCCAGAACAAACGCAAGAAAGAAAGTGAACTCTCATCGGCGTCGATCAACCGGATCATGTCGACGTTGTCGAAGATCTTCAGCTTAGCGTGTGAGGAGGGAATTCTGGAACGCAACCCGATGCAGTACGTGAAGGCTCTACCGGAACCGCCCCTCGAAGACGACTGCTAAATCCGAAACAAAGGAAGCCCTGTGGGCTGAGTTGGAGAAGGATACGCTGCTTTATCGACTGATAGTCCTCGCAGTCAACCTTCCATTACGGCGTGGACAACTCGTTGCGATTACCGAAGATGTTATCGATTTCGAAAATGAACATGTTTTTGTCATCGGATCGAAGGGCAGGCCGCCCCGTCTGGTTCCGCTCAACGCCACCGCAACCAAGATTCTAAAAGCTATGATCGAGGACCATCAGTTGCCCTTTCCGGTTAAGGATTTCCGTAAGCGTTGGTATTCCGCGCTCCTTAGTGCAGGGATAAACAAGAAAGGTGGGACAAGGGAGGAGAACTATCACTTCCACGATCTTAGAAGCTATTTTGCGAGCGAGTTGATTCGAAGAAACACAAATCCCCTAATCGTGCAGAATCTGTTTGCTCACTCCGATATGAGCATCACGACCGTCTACGCCCAGACGGACGATAAGCTACTACTTGAAGCCGTGAAGCGGCTCGATGAAACGGCGTAATCGGCTGCTTTGGATCAATGAAGCGACTAAAAATGGGCGGCGAATGATTACCGGTTCCGAGGCAGCTGGTGGAGGAACCTTTGAAGGTACGCCTTTTCTAGCGCTTCGCAACAACTCAAAGTAGACCGGTGGATGATGACCCCTGCCAAGAATAAATATAGGCGTTTTCGAAGACATCCGTCTCCGGAAGCCGTATTTGTTTAACAAGATTAAAAAGATATTGACACGGCTAACGGTTCGGTGATAGGCTCTTGGTATTCGACCTTTAGGTTTTTTGAAGTCTTCGGTTATTTCGGAGATTGCTACAGTGGCAGCGGCTTTTTTAGCTGTCTAAACCGAGGAATTAAGGGGTAAAAATGTCGAGTGCTTCCGCAATCAGCTTTACGTTACTGGTTTGAATCTCCCGAAGGATTTACAACTAGCCGGTAACGAAGTGCCTCCAAATTCAAACTTACAAAATTACGGGTTGGAGTTTTGGTTACTAGTTAAGTCGTGCGTCCGTCGGTGACACACGACTTTTCTTTGCCGGTTGTACGGTGAAGATGTTTTTGAAATTAATACCTGGACTGAAAAGGCCTGATCGATAACGCCAATTATCGATCAGGCGTTCGGTTCACGTTTAGGGACGAAGTGTCCGTAAAAGCGAGCCCCAACAACTCTGCATTTTACACACCTCGTTAGTTTTTATCAATCGTTTTTCGTTTCGAATCTCAAGTGAGATATCGGCGTATTCATTTGCCGCTATTTCCAGCCTGTTAATTGTCTCTGACGAGAGGAGCTATCAATGTCAAAACAAAATGAATTCGATCTCAACCCGTTGCCTGGTCAGGAAACGGCAAATTTGCGAAACCAACGCAAATACCGCAAAACGACTGTAATCGTGATATTTGCTCTGGGCCTCTTATCGATGGCTGTGTTCGCGGCAAAGCAAGTGCTTCCTGAATCCGTTTTCACTTTTGTGACAAGTGGAGTTCCGGAACTTGCGGTTACAGCAGACGCGAAGACGCAGCCGACTCCACCTCAAGCAACCGCTGCGGCGACGCCTCCTGTAGAACAACGTATGACCGCAGAACTGATCTTGATCAGTCCAAGAGGTTTTGAGCCCAGTACGATCCGTCGGCCAAAAGGCCCGGTATTGCTTGCGATGGTAAACAGATCGGAACTGCCTCTTATGACGCTCAGATTGGAGCAAGTCAATGGCTCAATGCTCCGCACTGTCGAGATGCCTCGAAATCGCCGCCGACTTAGCATTCCGATGACCCTCGAGCCGGGACGATACAGGATCGTCGATATTCAAAGACCGACACGTAGTCTAAGTCTTGAGATAACCGAATAGAAAATCGTCTAATTCGCTCATTGTTTTCATTCTCCAGGGGTAAAGAAAAAGAGAGGTGTGCCATGTTTAGTTTGTCAACAGCCTGTTTTTCCGATTTGGCTGGGTCAGTCAGATCACGAAATATTCTTGTAGCGATAATACTTTCCGTCGCTCTGACCGCGTCCGTGTCCGCACAGGCTGCACTGAGTGGGGTAACACCGTCCGGGTTGACCCCTGGAGCTCCCGCCGGATCGTATTCGTTGAGCGGTTTTGAAAGTGTGAACTCATACAACGGCAACCTCAATTTCAGCCTGCCGCTTGTCTCGGTCGGAGGACGCGGCGGTGCTTCGACCGGGTTAGCAGTGCAGATCGATCAGAAATGGAATGTGCGACGTGAGATAGTCGATCCGGACTACAACACGATCGTCAACTACCCCGACTACAACAGCTGGATCCCCGGCCGCCATACATGGGAGCCAGAGCCGAAATTCGACGAGGTGGCGGAGCGACGGTGACCTGCGTCAGCCACGTCTTGCCTGACCGTCCTGTCTATATAAAGACCTTGTCCAGAATAAACGTAACGCTCGCTGATGGGACTGAATATGAGTTTCGTGATTCACGCGTCGGAGGAGAGCCAAAGAATACGACCCGTAACATGTACCCAGTGTCCAACGACAGCAGCTCAGAACCGTGGGCAGATCTTTGTGACGACGGACGGCTCGGCGGCGACTTTTGTTTCGGGGGCGGACATCGTTGACGAGGCATATGCCGACGCAGATGATTTCGTTCCAGAGGCTTCCGGAATTATGTACCTAAAGGACGGATCCAGGTGGACTTTTGTCGGCGGAAGCTTGACCGAGATCCGGGATCGAAACGGAAACAAAGTCACGTTCTCTGGGTCCAGCGGAACGCTCACGGTTACGGACTCTCTTAATCGTGTCGTCAGTATAGCTCTCGGCTATACTGACGGACCCTACGACCTCTGCGACAAAATAACCTATAAAGGCTTCGGCGGAGCGTCGCGAACCATACTTGTTACGAAAACCAACCTGACGAACGTATTAAAGTCTGGCCAAACTCTGAAAACCTACGCTAGCTTTTTCCGAGTCTTAACGGTTCGACGTCGACCTACTTCAATCCAGAGGTTAAGAGTGGTGTCATACTTCCCAATGGAAAGAGTTATCAATTCAAATACACAAGTTACGGCGAACTCGCGCGGATCGATCTGCCAACGGGCGGGGCTATAGAATACGACTGGGATGTCGGTGAATACGGAAATACAAACGGCGGCGTGGTCGCAACGGCGACGTACATGGACTACGCAGTCTATCGACGCATTCTTGAGCGAAGAACATACGTTGATGGCTCTACTCTTGAGAACAAGCTGATCATTGAACGACCTACAGATTTCAACAGTAATACTGAAAGTTCTGTCGTCACCGAAACTCGCGATGCAAGCAACAATCTGCTTGCCAAACAAAAATCATCGTATTTCGGAAGTGCTCTTTATTCATTCAGTCAGACCTCGGATGCGAACAGCTACACTAAATGGCGTGAGGCGAAAGAGTATAAGACAGGGGGCATATGCGACTAACGGATCGACCGTTCTTCGTACAGTGGATTATACCTGGGAGCAGCGTACCGCTTCATCGCCCTTCAGCTGGTGGTCTGGTACGGCTGACGACGCACCGGGTTACGACCCCAGACTCATTGAGACCGTAACAACTCTCGACGACGGCCAAAAGTCGAAAACCTCTGCTATCAACCCAAACGACAGTTCACGAGGATTCGATCAATTCAACAATCAGACCGATGTATTCGAGTACGACTATGGGCCGGGGAGCAGTCGGATCGTTTGTTCGTCGAACTCACACCGATTACGCAACGACCGTAAACGGTACGGATTACATTAACGTGGCTCCGACCCCAACCCCGACCGCAACACCGGCTCAGGGAACGATCCACATTCGCAATCTGCCGACTCAGACGTGGGTTTCCAGTGACTCGGCCGGTTCAACGATAAAGTCGAGGACAAAGTTTGAATACGATCAGTATTCGACCAGCTACAACGAGGACTCACCAGTAGATCGTCGATCAGTGGCCATGATTCAGGCTACACTACCAGCTACCTGACGCGAGGCAACGCTACTGCGATCAAGGTTATGAAAACGCCGCAGGCGAGACGGCGAGGTCAAAAGCTTCCAACGATACGATATCGCTGGGAACGTCGTGAAAATTCGCGATCCGCGTGGATGTGAGACCTCGGCAGCTTATGGCGATAGCTACGGTGCGCCAAATGGAAACGCCACAACTAACACATCTCCGTCCGAGCTATCGGGCGTTTCACAGACGAGCTACGCCTTTGCGACGAGAGCGTTACTAACTGTTTGAGCCAAACGGTCTCCTCTCAATTCGATTTCTACACCGGGATGCCGGTCGATGGGCAGGACGTCAATGGCGTAGTGACGAGCGGGTACTCGACGAGGAATCGCTCGACCGTCCGACGCAGATCATTCGGGCGGTGGGGCAGTCAGAGCAGAGTCAAACCACTTTCGCTTATGACGACACGAACAAGAAAGTAACCACGACCAGCGATCTGGCGAGTTACAATGACAATGCTTTGAAAACGGAGAGTTTCTACGACGGCCTTGGCCGAACGACCGAGACTCGGCGATATGAGGGCAGTTCGACTTATATAAAACTACGCAAACCTATGATGCTGTTGGGCGCATCAAACGGTCATACAATCCGTTTCGCACTACGTCGGACACGACATACGGCTACGCGGAGAACACTTACGACGCACTGGGGCGCGTAACGGCCGTCGCAACATCCGACGGATCGTCCGTTGGAACTTCATACAGCGGAAACACAGTAACCGTGACAGATCAGGCCAGCAAACAAAGAAAATCCGTAACCGATGCTCTTGGAAGCTTGAAAACTGTCTACGAACCGGATTCGGGCGGCACGTTGAATGTGAATACGGATTACACCTACGACGTGTTAAATAATCTGCTTACGGTTTCCGCAAGGCTCCCAGACGCGAACGTTCAGTTATGACAATCTGAGCCGACTTACACAGGCGGTGAATCCAGAATCGGGTACGGTCAGCTATGGCTACGACCCAAATGGAAATCTGACCAGCAAAGTTGATCCGCGAACAACCAGCGGCAGTAACTGGACGACTTCCTACGCTTACGATGACTTAAATCGAATTACCTCTCGCACCTATTCGAACGATGGCGGAGTTACGGCCCCCGTTTATTTCTACTACGACAGCCAAAGCCTGCCGTCTGGAGCACCGAGTTACACAAGAGGCTCGTCCATCGGAAGACTAGTTGCGGTGACTTATGGATCGAGCAGTTCGAACGGAACGTACCGAGCCTACGATAAACTGGGACGCGTAACCGAGCAGTGGCAGCGAACTGACACAACGAACTACGAGATAGACGCCGCGTACGATTTGGCTAACGGTATGACGAGCCAAACCTATCCGGGTGATGGAACCGCCCGGCGTTCGGTCAGCTATTCATTCGACGCGGCTGGCAGAATGTCATCCCTGAGCACCAGTGCTGTAACGTACAACGTAGGAAGCTTTGCGGCTGCCAGTGTTTCGAGCGTTTCGTATGCAGCTCAGGGGCGGAATTGCGAGCCAGACCTTGGGTAATGGGCTGGTTCATGCAATTGGATACAACACAAGACTTCAGCCGACAAGTATTCAACTTGGATCGTCGGGAGCTACGATGTCGCTTAGCTATACTTACGGCACCAGCTCAACGAATAATGGAAATATCACGAGCATCGCTTACAGCGGGGGCGGAACGAGTTTTACGCAGGACTTTACCTATGACAATCTCAATCGCCTCGCAACCGCACAGGAGCAAAGCGGCTCCAGCTGGACTCAGACGAACGGTTACGACCGCTATGGAAACCGAACCATTACGGCGGGAGTTGGAAGCGGAACAGCCCCGACGTTCAGCAGTACAACAAACCGGATCACGACCAGCGGCTACAGCTACGACGCGGCGGGCAACCTAACTGTTGACCCGAGCCACGCCTACACCTACGATGCCGAAAACAAAATCCTTAAACTCGACACCGTTTTGGCTTACGCCTACGACGGCGAAGGCAAGCGCGTAAGAAAATACGTCGGCGAAAACACACGCTTCGTCTATGGCATCGGCGGCGAACTTCTCGCCGAATACAACGGCTCTACGAATGCGATCACAAAAGAATATCTCTACGGAGCCAGCGGCCTAACCGCCGTCATCGACCCAACAAACGGCACCGAGTACCTTACGCCCGATCATCTCGGTAGCCCAAGAGTCGTCACGAACTCTTCCGCAACAGTAACGCAACGCCGAGACTTTATGCCATTCGGCGAAGAAGTCACGTCTGGTGCGGGGCGTTCAAGCGGCAGTGGTTGGTCCTCTGTATCAGCCCCGAGGCAGAAGTTTACAGGTTATGAGAGGGACAGCGAAAGTGGGCTAGATTTTGCCCAGGCGAGGTATTTCGGAAGTTCCGTGGGCCGGTTCAGTAGCGCCGATCCCTACAATATAGTTGTAGACTCGTCAAACCGTAGCGATTTGAATATTTATCTCAAGAATGCACAAAATTGGAATAGATATACTTATTCGCTAAACAATCCGTTAAAAATAGTTGACCCAAGCGGATTAACCCCAGAACCAGCTTTTGATTGGAACAAATTAAGTGCGGACGAGCGCCGCATTCTTGAAAATTCCGAATTTACTGTTAAGCAGATGATTGGTGAAAATCTCGAACCTATTAAATTAACTGGTGAGGCTTTATTTGATCATCTTGCAGCAAATAATCCTGCGGCTCTTGCAGGCTTCCTAAACCAAACCGCTCAACTGGCCTCTATCACTTTTAATGTTGATGGCGGGTCGAGAAGTGCTCTTTCGTTCGTTGACAGCGTTGTCGGAATCGCACCAGATAGGATATATGCGACAGTAGGATCTGAGCTTAGAACACTGGTATCAAAGGATCCAAGGTTTTCTCGAGCTCCGGGACATGAGGGGTATGACGATAGTTGGAAGGACAATCGCTCCTTGAAGGGAAAATCTGCAAGCGTCATTTTCCAAAGATGGACGGGGGCTTGATGCCGATACGGATTTGTACAATATTAAAGTCAAAAATCCCCTGAAAAGATAGTAGGAGCAATCGGTCACGGAGTCGAATTGATTGGCACACGCGGTGACGCAGTTACTAACCCATATTCGGTTTACGACATCTTACGCAGTCGGGGTGTTAAATTAAGCTATGAAGTTAACAGGTGAGGAGAATTGAACCGTGAGATTACTTCGTCCCATTATATTTTTTTCAATGGCTCTTTTTGTGTGCAGTTTCTTAAGAAGCGAATACCTTTGTCAATCTACTCATATATTGAGTGCCAAGAAGCTACCGAAATTGTCACTGAAAGACTTTGTTCACGATCTGGCTTTTTCAAAAGATGGAAGCATGCTTTCCGCAGCTGGAGCTGGGGGGAAGATCAGTGTGTGGAGCACCGAATCGTGGAACGTCTTATTTGAAACAAATAACGGATCGGATGTGATCGATGTAGAATTTTCACATTCTGGGAAGTTTCTTTTTTCGGCGAGTGTAAAGAACGGAAAATCAGTGCTGTCGGTTTGGGATGTTCAGGCGGAAAATCAAATTTCGACCTACACCGAAAGCGACCCAACAAAGGCGTTAATAACGTCACTTGCAGTGTCGCCTGACGATAAAACGTTGATAGTTGGATTAGATATAGGAGTTGTTAAGCTTCTTGACCTCCGAAATATTAAAGAGATTAAAGTGCTAAATCCTAGTTTTTTAACGTTAGACTCTGGGATTTCTGCCAGCTCTTTTTCACCTGATGGATCAATGATCGTGATAGGAACTGGAAAAGGCGTAAGTGGCCCGAAGGACTTCGGCACATTTTACGTGTTGAATAGCCAAAATGGTCGTGAACTACATCGGGATTCGACACTATCGGGAATCTTCGATGTCGATTTCTCGTCGGATGGTAAGGTGCTTGCGGTTGCAGGCATCAAGAATCAACGGGGCATAGGTCGATTAGTGCTTAAGTTGCTTAATACAAAGAAATGGACATCGAAAATCTTTGAATCTCATCCGGTGGGTGAGGGCTTGACGTTTTCTGCCGACGGAAAACAGCTGATATCTGCATTTCCCAACTCGATCAATTCAAACATCGCTGTTTTTGATGTTGAAAGGCGTCACATAAAAAAAGACCTATAGCACTGGAAGGCCCATAACTGCACTTGCGTATTCTTCGTCTAATATCGTTGCGGCGGGATCGGATGATGGAAGCATTTCACTATACCGCAACTGATTTCACATATTCTCCTTGTGAGCCGTTCAGCAATTTGGACTCCGATGTTTGAGATGGCAGCCCTCGTAAACCAATTGACTTAGAGTAACCATATCAGTTCCATGTTCTATCACTTCTATTGCAAAGGCCTGTCATTTTTTGACAGTTGCCTGAAGAATAATCAGTGTTATCTCGTCGTCGATTTTGCCTACCCCTTTGCCCCCTCCTCTGCAACTAGGATTCTTACGCCCCGCAGTTGGACGTACCAGCAGCAGAAGGTCCTATGTTGGAGGGGCTTCCAGCGTCGGGATCACCACCTGGCCAAAACCTATTGACTTAGAGCAAATTGCCTGACTTGCCCTATGTATGTTATGACATTGCTGAGATGCAATGATATTCAAGGAAAACAGGGTTGAAGGATCGAGAACGCTTCGGGGCTGTAAGGCGCGAGCGACCGGCGGCTTCCACCTTTTGATAGCGAAATCTAGAGAGCATTCCTTCGGATAATGGTTGCTATTAAAAACTAGAAAGTCGGAGCTATCCGCCGTTTAACTGTCGTCGATTCCATAAATTTGCCTAAAGTTTCTAATAACCTCCGCCAGATCCATATCCCGGATTCCAAGATTATGAAGGTCTATAGATTCTCCGGACATTCCTTCTAAAAACTTCTCAAAATCGGACCGGACTGGTTCCGATATCTCAAGTCACAATTCCGGCGAAAGAATTGTGAATAGTCGGAACGGGTCGTTTTTGTGTTTCTTTATATCGTTACTATTTACGATCTCGCCGCTCTCCCTCCTCGCAGTCAGATCCAGCCACGCCCTGGCTTTCAACAAAACGATGTACTCGGGCCTGAGAATTGGCAGTCCATCAATCACAATCATTCCCCGTGTACCAGTTCATAATAAGCATGGTCCATCAAAAGGGCGGATAGGCTCGACGCTTCCTCGCCTATCGGAAGAGGCGTATATCTCCCTTCACCTTCGTATGAAATGGCATCAGGAATCCGCGAGAAGAGTTCGATCATGTAGGGAAAAGAATCATCCGTAGGCGAGTGAAAGCGATATAGGCGTCGTTCTCCTGTGCTCTTCTGACGAGACTCATACCCACCTGTTTCTATAAATTCCCAGAAGCGAGTAACAAATTCCGGATTCAGCGTTTCAGCCACGATTACGATGTCGAGGTCCTTTGTCGCCCTGAAATCGCCCCCGACCTCCGCCATTGCCAGATCGCATGCAGAACCGCCGATCAATATGTACTTGTCGTCAAATCCTGCGAAATGTTCTTTGAATTTTTCGATTCCTTTTACCATTCGATATTCTCCAGCATTTCATTCAGAGCGGCCTCGACGCGTTCATCCTTCTGATTTCTCAAGCTCAAGAACAGGGAAAAGCGATCTGCAACTCCCGATTGTGCAAAGAGCTTAGGGTCGTATTTCCAAACCTCAATCGTAATATTGGTCGAATCGAACTCGGGAACCGAAAAGGTTTCAACTTTCTCGTTATTCTGTAATTCTTTCCATTCTTCCGGGCTAATTGCAAACTCTGGGGTCGTGGGCTCGGCCAATATACTGTAGGTCGAGAGTGCAGTCAGTCCCGTGCGAACCCCGAAATGGTTTATCGTGGATCGTACATGAAATCGCTTCTTGATGGGACTAGAGAGGTTATTTTTGGCCGATTCCCAAAGATGTTTCTTGTCGTTATCGAAATATAAAACCCGTTCTCGTCCTTTAATCTCGATCTTTCCCAAGTCAAAGGCTTCAAGTTCGTCGAACGCTCGGCTCATCGTCATCTGGGAATAATTCAGATTATCCGCCAAGGAAGATGGGGTGAACGTCGTCTCGGTCGTACAGAGCAGAGCGTGTAGGATCACGGTTTGGGTTGAAGGGCTAAGTATTATCGAACTTCGTGGAATCCGTGTGGCGGCAAAATGTTCGCGCAGATCAACACCGATATCCGGCAGGTACATTTGATTGCCGGGGATGATAAAGGCGATCTTGTGCGCAATCAATCTCTTACGGTTATATGCTGGCATCGAATCTGTTACATAGATTGAGTCGATATTCCAATTCTTTTGAACGTAATCGAAATGCTTTCTTATTACTCCAGGCGTCTTTTCATCCGGGCTTATATCTACAAGGGTAAGAAAATTTCTGTCGATGATCGTGATTTCATAGAATTCGTATTGGTTTCGGAGAAATAGCGGAAGACTACTGCTACCGATCCACAGGTCGACTTTGATCGAAAGACCAAGAGTTTCCTCAATATAATTTCCCAATTCCTGAATGAGCTTTCGTTTCATAGCCAAGAGCATAATAACATGATGTGTGCACAGTAACAGCATCAATGTTACTGTGCATATATCATGTTAGCATAAAGACATAGCTATGCTCCAACGATAAATGGGCGGCGGATAATCACTGTGAGCAGGCTCTGCTGTATTCGGCCGAGCTTGAGAACGACACCTCTAAAGCCGATAACAAAGATTGCCCCAACTCTACTACGTTTAACAAGATTAAAAAAGATATTGACACGGCTAACGGTTCGGTGATAGGCTCTTGGTATTCGACCTTTAGGTTTTTTGAAGTCTTCGGTTATTTCGGAGATTGCTACAGTGGCAGCGGCTTTTTTAGCTGTCTAAACCGAGGAATTAAGGGGTAAAAATGTCGAGTGCTTCCCGCAATCAGCTTTACGTTACTGGTTTGAATCTCCCGAAGGATTTACAACTAGCCGGTAACGAAGTGCCTCCAAATTCAAACTTACAAAATTACGGGTTGGAGTTTTGGTTACTAGTTAAGTCGTGCGTCCGTCGGTGACACACGACTTTTCTTTGCCGTTTGTACGGTGAAGATGTTTTTTGAAATTAATACCTGGACTGAAAAAGGCCTGATCGATAACGCCAATTATCGATCAGGCGTTCGGTTCACGTTTAGGGACGAAGTGTCCGTAAAAGCGAGCCCCAACAACTCTGCATTTTACACACCTCGTTAGTTTTTATCAATCGTTTTTCGTTTCGAATCTCAAGTGAGATATCGGCGTATTCATTTGCCGCTATTTCCAGCCTGTTAATTGTCTCTGACGAGAGAGGAGCTATCAATGTCAAAACAAAATGAATTCGATCTCAACCCGTTGCCTGGTCAGGAAACGGCAAATTTGCGAAACCAACGCAAATACCGCAAAACGACTGTAATCGTGATATTTGCTCTGGGCCTCTTATCGATGGCTGTGTTCGCGGCAAAGCAAGTGCTTCCTGAATCCGTTTTCACTTTTGTGACAAGTGGAGTTCCGGAACTTGCGGTTACAGCAGACGCGAAGACGCAGCCGACTCCACCTCAAGCAACCGCTGCGGCGACGCCTCCTGTAGAACAACGTATGACCGCAGAACTGATCTTGATCAGTCCAAGAGGTTTTGAGCCCAGTACGATCCGTCGGCCAAAAGGCCCGGTATTGCTTGCGATGGTAAACAGATCGGAACTGCCTCTTATGACGCTCAGATTGGAGCAAGTCAATGGCTCAATGCTCCGCACTGTCGAGATGCCTCGAAATCGCCGCCGACTTAGCATTCCGATGACCCTCGAGCCGGGACGATACAGGATCGTCGATATTCAAAGACCGACACGTAGTCTAAGTCTTGAGATAACCGAATAGAAAATCGTCTAATTCGCTCATTGTTTTCATTCTCCAGGGGTAAAGAAAAAGAGAGGTGTGCCATGTTTAGTTTGTCAACAGCCTGTTTTTCCGATTTGGCTGGGTCAGTCAGATCACGAAATATTCTTGTAGCGATAATACTTTCCGTCGCTCTGACCGCGTCCGTGTCCGCACAGGCTGCACTGAGTGGGGTAACACCGTCCGGGTTGACCCCTGGAGCTCCCGCCGGATCGTATTCGTTGAGCGGTTTTGAAAGTGTGAACTCATACAACGGCAACCTCAATTTCAGCCTGCCGCTTGTCTCGGTCGGAGGACGCGGCGGTGCTTCGACCGGGTTAGCAGTGCAGATCGATCAGAAATGGAATGTGCGACGTGAGATAGTCGATCCGGACTACAACACGATCGTCAACTACCCCGACTACAACAGCTGGATCCCCGGCCGCCATACATGGGAGCCAGAGCCGAAATTCGACGAGGTGGCGGAGCGACGGTGACCTGCGTCAGCCACGTCTTGCCTGACCGTCCTGTCTATATAAAGACCTTGTCCAGAATAAACGTAACGCTCGCTGATGGGACTGAATATGAGTTTCGTGATTCACGCGTCGGAGGAGAGCCAAAGAATACGACCCGTAACATGTACCAGTGTCCAACGACAGCAGCTCAGAACCGTGGGCAGATCTTTGTGACGACGGACGGCTCGGCGGCGACTTTTGTTTCGGGGGCGGACATCGTTGACGAGGCATATGCCGACGCAGATGATTTCGTTCCAGAGGCTTCCGGAATTATGTACCTAAAGGACGGATCCAGGTGGACTTTTGTCGGCGGAAGCTTGACCGAGATCCGGGATCGAAACGGAAACAAAGTCACGTTCTCGGGGTCCAGCGGAACGCTCACGGTTACGGACTCTCTTAATCGTGTCGTCAGTATAGCTCTCGGCTATACTGACGGAACCTACGGCCTCTGCGACAAAATAACCTATAAAGGCTTCGGCGGAGCGTCGCGAACCATACTTGTTACGAAAACCAACCTGACGAACGTATTAAAGTCTGGCCAAACTCTGAAAACCTACGCGCAGCTTTTTCCGAGTCTTAACGGTTCGACGTCGACCTACTTCAATCCAGAGGTTAAGAGTGGTGTCATACTTCCCAATGGAAAGAGTTATCAATTCAAATACACAAGTTACGGCGAACTCGCGCGGATCGATCTGCCAACGGGCGGGGCTATAGAATACGACTGGGATGTCGGTGAATACGGAAATACAAACGGCGGCGTGGTCGCAACGGCGACGTACATGGACTACGCAGTCTATCGACGCATTCTTGAGCGAAGAACATACGTTGATGGCTCTACTCTTGAGAACAAGCTGATCATTGAACGACCTACAGATTTCAACAGTAATACTGAAAGTTCTGTCGTCACCGAAACTCGCGATGCAAGCAACAATCTGCTTGCCAAACAAAAATCATCGTATTTCGGAAGTGCTCTTTATTCATTCAGTCAGACCTCGGATGCGAACAGCTACACTAAATGGCGTGAGGCGAAAGAGTATAAGACAGAGGCATATGCGACTAACGGATCGACCGTTCTTCGTACAGTGGATTATACCTGGGAGCAGCGTACCGCTTCATCGCCCTTCAGCTGGTGGTCTGGTACGGCTGACGACGCACCGGGTTACGACCCCAGACTCATTGAGACCGTAACAACTCTCGACGACGGCCAAAAGTCGAAAACCTCTGCTATCAACCCAAACGACAGTTCACGAGGATTCGATCAATTCAACAATCAGACCGATGTATTCGAGTACGACTATGGGTCGGGAGCAGTCGGATCGTTTGTTCGTCGAACTCACACCGATTACGCAACGACCGTAAACGGTACGGATTACATTAACGTGGCTCCGACCCCAACCCCGACCGCAACACCGGCTCAGGGAACGATCCACATTCGCAATCTGCCGACTCAGACGTGGGTTTCCAGTGACTCGGCCGGTTCAACGATAAAGTCGAGGACAAAGTTTGAATACGATCAGTATTCGACCAGCTACAACGAGGGACTCACCAGTAGATCGTCGATCAGTGGCCATGATTCAGGCTACACTACCAGCTACCTGACGCGAGGCAACGCTACTGCGATCAAGCGTTATGAAAACGCCGCAGGCGAGACCGGCGAGGTCAAAAGCTTCCAACGATACGACATCGCTGGGAACGTCGTGAAAATTCGCGATCCGCGTGGATGTGAGACCTCGGCAGCTTATGGCGATAGCTACGGTGCGCCAAATGGAAACGCCACAACTAACACATCTCCGTCCGAGCTATCGGGCGTTTCACAGACGAGCTACGCCTTTGCGACGAGCGTTACTAACTGTTTGAGCCAAACGGTCTCCTCTCAATTCGATTTCTACACCGGGATGCCGGTCGATGGGCAGGACGTCAATGGCGTAGTGACGAGCGGGTACTCGACGAGTGAATCGCTCGACCGTCCGACGCAGATCATTCGGGCGGTGGGGCAGTCAGAGCAGAGTCAAACCACTTTCGCTTATGACGACACGAACAAGAAAGTAACCACGACCAGCGATCTGGCGAGTTACAATGACAATGCTTTGAAAACGGAGAGTTTCTACGACGGCCTTGGCCGAACGACCGAGACTCGGCGATATGAGGGCAGTTCGACTTATATAAAAACTACGCAAACCTATGATGCTGTTGGGCGCATCAAACGGTCATACAATCCGTTTCGCACTACGTCGGACACGACATACGGCTACGCGGAGAACACTTACGACGCACTGGGGCGCGTAACGGCCGTCGCAACATCCGACGGATCGTCCGTTGGAACTTCATACAGCGGAAACACAGTAACCGTGACAGATCAGGCCAGCAAACAAAGAAAATCCGTAACCGATGCTCTTGGGCGCTTGAAAACTGTCTACGAACCGGATTCGGGCGGCACGTTGAATGTGAATACGGATTACACCTACGACGTGTTAAATAATCTGCTTACGGTTTCGCAAGGCTCCCAGACGCGAACGTTCAGTTATGACAATCTGAGCCGACTTACACAGGCGGTGAATCCAGAATCGGGTACGGTCAGCTATGGCTACGACCCAAATGGAAATCTGACCAGCAAAGTTGATCCGCGAACAACCAGCGGCAGTAACTGGACGACTTCCTACGCTTACGATGACTTAAATCGAATTACCTCTCGCACCTATTCGAACGATGGCGGAGTTACGGCCCCCGTTTATTTCTACTACGACAGCCAAAGCCTGCCGTCTGGAGCACCGAGTTACACAAGAGGCTCGTCCATCGGAAGACTAGTTGCGGTGACTTATGGATCGAGCAGTTCGAACGGAACGTACCGAGCCTACGATAAACTGGGACGCGTAACCGAGCAGTGGCAGCGAACTGACACAACGAACTACGAGATAGACGCCGCGTACGATTTGGCTAACGGTATGACGAGCCAAACCTATCCGGGTGATGGAACCGCCCGGCGTTCGGTCAGCTATTCATTCGACGCGGCTGGCAGAATGTCATCCCTGAGCACCAGTGCTGTAACGTACAACGTAGGAAGCTTTGCGGCTGCCAGTGTTTCGAGCGTTTCGTATGCAGCTCAGGGCGGAATTGCGAGCCAGACCTTGGGTAATGGGCTGGTTCATGCAATTGGATACAACACAAGACTTCAGCCGACAAGTATTCAACTTGGATCGTCGGGAGCTACGATGTCGCTTAGCTATACTTACGGCACCAGCTCAACGAATAATGGAAATATCACGAGCATCGCTTACAGCGGGGCGGAACGAGTTTTACGCAGGACTTTACCTATGACAATCTCAATCGCCTCGCAACCGCACAGGAGCAAAGCGGCTCCAGCTGGACTCAGACGAACGGTTACGACCGCTATGGAAACCGAACCATTACGGCGGGAGTTGGAAGCGGAACAGCCCCGACGTTCAGCAGTACAACAAACCGGATCACGACCAGCGGCTACAGCTACGACGCGGCGGGCAACCTAACTGTTGACCCGAGCCACGCCTACACCTACGATGCCGAAAACAAAATCCTTAAACTCGACACCGTTTTGGCTTACGCCTACGACGGCGAAGGCAAGCGCGTAAGAAAATACGTCGGCGAAAACACACGCTTCGTCTATGGCATCGGCGGCGAACTTCTCGCCGAATACAACGGCTCTACGAATGCGATCACAAAAGAATATCTCTACGGAGCCAGCGGCCTAACCGCCGTCATCGACCCAACAAACGGCACCGAGTACCTTACGCCCGATCATCTCGGTAGCCCAAGAGTCGTCACGAACTCTTCCGCAACAGTAACGCAACGCCGAGACTTTATGCCATTCGGCGAAGAAGTCACGTCTGGTGCGGGGCGTTCAAGCGGCAGTGGTTGGTCCTCTGTATCAGCCCCGAGGCAGAAGTTTACAGGTTATGAGAGGGACAGCGAAAGTGGGCTAGATTTTGCCCAGGCTCGATACTTCGGCTGTACTTTAGGGCGATTTTCATCTCTAGATCCGTTACAAGCGAGTGCAGTCGCCGATGTCCCACAAAGTTGGAACAGATATACATATGCCTTGAACAATCCAATAAGAGCGATCGATCCAACCGGCATGAAAACTGAGTACGTCTGGAAAGACTTTGACAAGCTTTCAGACGAAGAAAAGAGAGTTTTCAATGGCTCAAAAAATTGCGGTCGATAAGGGGAAAGACTCTCTATCGGGAAAGGATCTTTACGAACGTTTAAAGACTGTCGATGGTGGAAAGCAGTTGGCTGGGATACTCAACATGACGGCTGCTCTGGCTGATATCAAGTTTGCGAATGGAAAGAGCGCTATCAACTACGTCACGGGCATTACTGGTTACAAAAAAGGAGAACGAATATATGCGAATGCAGATGCCGAACTTAACACACAGATGGAAGGTATTAGCAGCAAAAAAGCGGCGGCAGACAAACGCTTCATCGGCCCCGGAGGTCAGGACGTTGAACACAAGAATGACTCTACGGGAGTGATCTACGATGTTACATTTCGCGAAAACTATGATCGCGGACAGATACAGATGTCATTCGCGACGAGTGAGAAATTCGGAGCCCTGGATATGGACGCCGACGAAAGAGGGAAAGGTTGTAAGGGGTGTAGCGGTACCGCACATGCTTGGAACGCAATCAACGGAGCGGATCCGGTCAATATCTATAAAGCTTTGACGGGGCGCCGAGTGGAAGAACAATTCAACCGAGTTATGAGATTAAAGATAAGTAGAAAAGTAAAAATCGTAACCATTTTTATGTTAATCACGTTCGCCGGGTCATCGAAGGGACTAGCGCAGTCCCAGGATGCGAAACTGAAACACGGCAACGGTGACATTATTTCGTTGTGGTTTACAGACGGCGGAAGTCATTTGTTGTCTGCAAGTTGGGATGGCACTATTGCGAAATGGAACCTGACTACGGGGGGTCGCAGTGGGTTTCTCGATCTTGACGAAAAAAAAAGTGAGCATAAGGAGACAATTTCCCACGTTCGCCAAATGGCGGTGTCGTCTGCGGGAGATTTGATATCTATCTCATACAGCCAAACGAGTGTAGTTAACAAAGTTTTACAGAGCGATAAAGTAAACCGAATAGCCTTAATTGACCCGGTAAACCTAAGAGTTAAGACTATCCTCTCAAATGACGATTCCGAATTTGTATTTTCTCCTGACGGCAAGACTCTTGTCACAGTTGGACCAGAAAAAATGGCTCGTATCTGGAGCACCAATGATGGTAAAGAGATTAAACGGTTTTCAGTCAAAAAAATCGGGAAGCCTCTGTTTGGATCAGAAGGCAAATTAGTCGTTGCTGCCGCAGTCGGATGGGACAATGCTGGTCCTATGATCGCGGTTTACGACCTGATTTCAGGTAAGATCGTACAGGAGATTCCGGAACGGCTAGGACAAATCACGGGAATAGCGGTATCGGCAAATGGCAGATCGCTCGCGGTAGGTGGTTACAACGGCGGAATTCGTAGTTTAAGAATCTGGGATTTGAGCCAAAGAACTCCTAAAAATAATCCCTTAAATCTGTTGCTACCTGAATCTCAGCTTACTTATAACATGGTATTTTCAGCTGATGGCGGATTGCTTGCGTCCTCTGGTGTGTCTACGTGTTGTGAAATGGTGGCTGTTTGGGCTATGTCGGGGAACCAAACTCGAAAGAATATTAAAGCCTTAGGAGATGTGAAATCACTCGCTTTTTCTCCGGATGGTAAGCATATTGCCTATGGAACTAGCAAAGGAGAGATCGTAGTTCTGAAGTTGTAACTGTGGAATACTTGCAAGTCGACTTCAACTAACAGCGTGCACGACGCGAACCTGATCTCAATGTTCAGCGAACAACGACTTTGGGATAGGCTCGGCTACGTGCTCTGGCCGATCCCTAAAAGTCAGTGTTCTCATCTCCGAACCACACCACCTTTTTTGGAGATCCTTGAATACCTCAGTTTACGATCAAGTCCCGACTCACGCTCCGCGAATACTTACAATGCATTGAGGGCCATGCTGGTCGACTCAAAAAAGCAAGGCTGCCAGATTGCTCATGCATTTAAGTAATTGGATCGGAGTCCGACCCGCCCAAACGCGAAGCCTCTCGAAACGAGCCAGTCGGTCCCCAGATTGTTTGTATGCTCACGCCTATGTGAGCTGACTAGCAGCACTGGCTTTGATATATTGTCGGCTCGATGGCTTATTATTGATCCATAATATCAAAGGGCTTTTTGGTCCTTTGTGATATTTCCTATAAGAAATGTCACAAAGCACCAACATCTCAGAAATAAGTGTTTTATCTTCGATCAGAATGTGTTATTTTGATGTTCCCAACTACATTTTTTATCGACGATCTATTTGAGAATGGGGCTGTTTAGTTGGTTGCAAGATGGTTGCACTTTTCCCGACGCATAGCTAATTAAACCTTATAAGCGACAAGCAAGTTGCCGATTTTGATTGGTTTTGAGGGATTGTGAGAAGTTGTGAAAAGCGCGCAGGTTGGTTGGGGTGCGAGAGGTCGTGAGTTCAAATCTCGCCGTCCCGACCAATAAACATGGGGCTTTCGGAGAAATCCGAAAGTCCCATTTTTCGTAGTTTCTCCACAGCCACGAGAGGGCGGGTTGCTAAGCCCCCTGATTGCCGCATTTACGGCCTACCACCCGTCAGAAAAAGCGCCTCCATTTTGCAACCAACCTTCTGCACCTCAAATTAGAGCCGTTTTGGTGAACAGACGCACCAACCACGGTGCGAGGAAAAAACCAACTGTTGCATCGGCGTTCCAAATTTCACCTTTTCACTCCGATTCCGAGCAAATAAGCGGCTAACAGTCAGCGGAATAGAACTTGCGAAAGGCTACGCGAGAGGCACCGGTTTGTCACGTCCCTCGACTACTGACCAGAGCAAATCTACTAACGAAGAATATGTCTGTCTACAAAAGATACAACGGTAAGCGAGTCTCATCCTCCCATCCCGACTATTCGAAAGCCCGATGGTGGATCTATAAGCGGCTGAAAGGGAAGGTCATTCATCAGAGTATTCCCGAAGCGAAGACCAAACAGGAAGCTGAGCTGGCTGAGAGGCAGATCATTAAAGCGTCCTTTGATCATAGCTATAACGTTACCGATACCACCACGACTCTTGCCTCGTTCATCGACGAGAAATATCGGCCCTATGTCCAGCAGAACAACGTCAACAAAGGAGCTAAGGAACTTTATATAAGGCTTCTACTTGGTCACTTCAAGAAGCAAACTTTGTCCAGCATCAGTCCTCAGGACTGTCGAAACTGCCGGACCAAACTTCAGACTCGCCAAAACAAACGGAAGAAAGAAAGTGCACTCTCATCGGCGTCGATCAACCGGATCATGTCCACGTTGTCGAAGATCTTCAGCTTAGCGTGTGAAGAGGGAATTCTGGAACGCAACCCGATGCAATACGTGAAGGCTCTACCGGAACCGCCCCCTCGAAGACGGTTGCTAAATCCGAAACAAAAGGAAGCGCTTTGGACGGAGTTGGAGAAGGATACACTGCTTTATCGACTGATAGTCCTCGCAGTGAATCTTCCATTACGTCGCGGACAACTTGTCGCGATCACGGAAGATGTTATCGATTTTGAAAACGAACATGTATTCGTCATTGGATCGAAAGGAAGACCGCCGCGTTTAGTTCCGCTTAATGCAACTGCGACTAAGATATTGAAAGCGATGATCGATGAAAAACAGTTGCCGTTCCCGGTAAAAGACTTCCGTAAACGATGGCAAACTGCACTCCGTAACGCTGGGATAAACAAAAAAGGCGGAACGAGAGAAGAGAACTATCACTTCCACGATCTTCGCAGCTATTTCGCCAGCGAGCTAATCCGGCGAAATACGAACCCGCTTATAGTGCAGAATCTGTTTGCGCACTCTGACATGAGCATCACAACGGTCTACGCTCAAACTGATGACAAACTCTTGCTGGAAGCGGTAAAAAGGCTCGATACCGCAGACTAAGAGCCCGTCAAGAAACGGCGCTTCAAATTGCTTCTGATTGGAATTTATAACGAGCCCTGTCGGAAGTGGCGGTCGGGGGTCGTTATTTGACGTATCTCGTTCATAACAGATTGCTGGACAAGACTTGCCCACGATCGTTGCGCCCACTTTACGTCGTCTTGCTGAATTCGCTCAAGAAAAGACCGTAGAATAATCTAGGAGCGGTGAGTTCCGAAAACGTCTCTTCTTCTGTCTGCCGAAGGGGCAAGGACCCGTATATTTTTTCTTCAAATTTCAGGAAAACCTGACTGGACTCGGAAAAAATATTTTGTTTCAGAAATGTGATCGGTAAAGTGAACTAAAATGCGACGTAGGCAGTAAGTTTAATAGAAGAAATGGAATTGCTAGAGAAGTTCACACATGGCGATCTCGATGCTTTTGAAATACTATTCCGGCAGTTCCAGAAAGAAGTATATGGCTGGATCGTCCGAATAGTTCGAGATCCGAGAGTTGCAGAGGAGCTCACAATGGAAACATTCTGGCGTCTTTATCGCTCTCACGCTAGATTCGATCCAACGCGAAGTTTCGGGGCTTGGGCGCGACGTATTGCAACAAATCTTGCTCTTGACCATTTGAAACATGTTCGACCGGAGGTTCAATTTCAGGAAAATCGGTCACTTGAAACGCCGCCCGATGCTGCGATTCAACGGGATACGCGGGAACGGATTCAACAAGCATTCAGCCAATTGCCACCGAAACTTCGAGTGGCTGCAACGTTGGCACTGATTGAAGAAAGACCGTATGAAGAGATTGCGGAGGCGCTGAGTATTCCTGTTGGAACGGTTAAGTCGCGTCTATTCCGGGCCACACGCCTTTTGCGCGAACACTTAAAACAACTAGGTATAGAATCATGAACCGTCTTGATGACGAACAATTTAGCAAATTTCTTAGGAACGCGATTGCTCCAATGGACGAGCAGGAACCACCGCAAGATCTGTGGCCTCGCGTACATCTAAAATTAAGTGATTCGGGCATTCGTGTGCGCTGGTTTGATTTCGTCCTCGTCGCCATTGTCGTGATTCTTTGCCTGTTTGTCCCGGAGGCGATTACCGGGCTGCTGTTCAACCTCTAGCGCAGGAGATCCATATGAAAACGTATCCTTATCTTCGAGCATATATGGCAGGAATCACTATCCCTACGATTCTTCTTGTTTTGTTCGTTACTGTTTTTACGTTTGCTCGTCACGAATACAGCGAACTTATCCCGATTGAGCGATTGATAGTTTTTCCTTTGGCGATAGTTCCAAATCTATGGGGCATTTGGAATATGGCTTACGTACGATTGCGAAGAAATCGGTATTTGTCTATCGGTCTTCATGGGGCACTTCTTACGTTTGTACAGGCAATGACAGCATTTGGAATAGCTAAGCTCACTGACGTTGAAATCCCGTCGGTCGTAGCGAGCGCGTTTCCTTTCGGCTTCCCAGTTTTGGTGATCGTTTTCTACCTCGTTTGGAGACATGTGGTCTCTTTCTTTAACGCAATTCTGGGGATTGACTGAACAAGAGAGGTCGTTTCGATGGAAAAACAAGACAAAGAACTAACGCCGCTTTATGGCCGCTTGCTGATTGAGTTGACGAAACCATTCCCGAACTTCGATTTCTCGTTCATTAAGCCTGTCCGTCGAAAGGCTGTCGAACTCCTGAATCTCAAAGAAGGGGACCGTGTTTTGGATGTTGGTTGCGGTCCGGGAGGCAGTTTTCCATTTCTTGTTGACGCGGTTGGGCCCTCCGGCCAAGTCGTCGGTGTCGATATCAGCCCCAAGCACAGCGAACTCGCACGGAGGCGTATTGCGGCAAACCACTGGGATAATGTAGAAGTGATCGTCGCTGCGGCGCAAGACGCAAATTTGACGGGTGAATTCGATGGTCTTGTTATGTTTGCGGCTCCTGATGTCTATGCATTAGAAGGGGCGTTGGAAAATATTTTGCTACACTTGAAGGTTGGCGCGCGGGTCGTAGCTTTCGGAGCTAAAGCTTCGAGTGCTCGCTCAGGAAACCTCCTCAATCCGATATTGAAGACGCTTCACAACCTCTCATTCAAAACAACGCCGAGACCGAACGCTGAGCCGTGGCAGATCTTGTCGAAGTATGTTGACGGGATTGAAATTAGAGAATTTTTCTTCGGTTTGATGTTTCTCGTTTCTGGAGCTTTCGTCAAGAAAAGGTAAGTAGGCTGTACAACTACTTTACTTAGGGGGCCACGAGTCCAAGCTATCAGATCCGGTTGCAAACGCGAGCGATGCCTCCCTTTACTCTGGCAAAACGCCGCCAGCAAGTTGTACTGAAATTAAGTTTCACGAGGTTTAGAGGAAAATGAAGGTGCATTTCATCTTATACGTATCCGACCAGAAGCATAGTGCAGCATTCTATTCGACGGTTCTTGGGAAAGATCCTATTCTTGATGTGCCTGGAATGACGGAGTTTTCGATTGGAGAACAAACGATTCTCGGCCTTATGCCGTCGGAAGGGATTATACGGCTGTTAGGTCGCATCGGCGATCCGTCTTCAATGCCCGACGTTCTGCGTGGCGAGATCTATTTAGTGGTGGATGATCCGGCCGCATTTCACGAGCGCTCTCTCCTTGCCGGAGCCCAGGAACTCAGCCCGCTGGCACCTAGAGACTGGGGTGAGTTGGTTGCATACAGTCTTGATGCTGACGGATACATTTTAGCGTTCGCGTCGCCCACGAAACCGGAGATGTGAGGTAAAGAATTTCTAATCATGCATAAGCAAATAGGGATTGTGTATGAAAAAGGAAAGGAACATGATCGCATACAACCTGGATTATGGGGCCTAGCGAATTGGCTGCCTTAAAACGGACTGGAGTCGCATCTCTTTTCAATTTCGACTGCTAATCGATATTCCTCGGGTGTGTTCATGTTAAAGAACAAGAATTCGGCGCCTTGAATATCCTTGATCTCGGAAAACCCAATTACCCGTGTCTTGAGTCGCACCCCCAATTGCTGCAATCGCCATTCACCATCTGACAACATTTTCTCAATCTCGGGCAGGCACCTATCTCGACGATACAGCCCACAAAGTGGCTGAATGCGTCCATCTGGCTGTTCGGCGAAGACGGCATCGACATCGTTCATTTGCAACTCCGCGCCGTGCCGCATAATGTCTACCATCCGAGTCATCAATTCGCCAGTGACAAATGGCAGGTCGCACGCGAGTACGGCTACCCACTCGGTCTTAGCGTTCACAAGCGCTGTATATAACCCCACGATCGCTCCGCGGGTATCTCCCGTAATGGGATGATCTTGAATTATCGGAAGCGAAGTAATTTGGTGGGTTAAATTACCGACCGCGTAAACTGTGTTTGCAACGGGAAACAATGCATCGGCCGCACGATCGATAAGCGTCTTGCCGCCGAGCAACAGTGCCGTCTTGTTTTGCCCCATCCGCCGGCTTTGTCCGCCTGCCAAAACAAATCCATCGATCAATCTCATTGCCTCAAAAGTATTCTAAAAGTGTCTCCTCGTCTTCTATTACTGCTAAGGAATGGGCGGGAGTACCAGCCTCAAGAGAGACTTCCGTAAAATTAGCAAAGCTTAGCTCGGCCTCTCGCAGTTTTTTCGGTTGTAAAACCACCAATTAATAAAGGTGGCAACTACAAAAAATACAGTTAGGCCTATAAAGAATAGATCGACGGTTCCGGTCGCCGAAAGTACTGTGCTGATCAACATCGAGAACAGGAATGGGCCGTAAGCAGCGACGGCTGCCGTCCAACCTATAACGCCCGCAGCCTGTCGTGGATTGTGTCCGAAAATGATCGGAAATTGGCGAAATGTTGCGGCATTGCCCATTCCCGTAAAGAAAAAGAGGGTCAGCATAAGCGTCACAAATAGTCCGAACTGATCAACCGATGTCGGTGCAAATAGACCCAACGCGATCATTGTGATCGTCCCTGTAATTAGTGCGAGTCCACAGATCGTCGTCAAGATCGCTCCGCCGACCTTGTCCGCTACAAACCCAAATAGGACGCGACTGGCAGATCCAATTAGAGGTCCCCAAAATGCATACTTGAGCGGATCCGGCGGGTTAGGAAAGCCTCCATATAGAATTTTGATGAGCAAGGGGAACGCTGCGGCGAGACCGGAGAAACCTCCGAAGGTCATGAGGTAAGTGACTGTGCAAAACCAGGTGTGTTTGTCTTTGAAGATATCTAGCTGTTCGGTGAACGACGCCTTAATGGGCACGCTCCGCAACAACAGCCAGGCCAAGATGCCCATGATGATCAGTAGGGGAACGTACCAGAATGCTGCATTCTGCAGCCATATCGAATTTGATCCCGTGACTGCCTTCGTATTTGGATCGATCGTTTGGATCGTCTGCGAACCACCGATCATCGCAAAAGTGATGATCATGGGTGTCGCGAATTGAGCGAGACTTACGCCGAAGTTGCCAATTCCAGCCTGAATGCCCAATGCCGTACCCTGCAATCGCTTTGGAAAGAACACGCTCGTGCTGGGCATGTAGGACGAAAAGTCGCCGCCTCCAAACCCGGCAGAAAATGCCAAAACCATAAATAACCAGAACGGAGTCTCCGGATTCATTATTGCCAAACCTAGTCCGATGCATGGGATCAGTTTGAGAAATGTGGCGATGGTTATGATCTTTCGCGTACCGAAGATAGGCAGTAAAAACGTATGGATCATTCGGAGCGTTCCGCCGGCAAGACCCGGCATCGCTGCAAGCCAGAAGAGCTGTGAGGTGGAAAATTTAAAGCCGATCCCGGGCAGTTTGACGACGATCGCACTCATCATAAACCACGTCGCGAATGAAAGCGTTAGCGTTGTCGTTGTGACGATCAGTGTACGCCAGGCGATCTTGCTTCCGGTTGTTTCCCAAAAATCAGCATCTTCGGGGGTCCATTTTTCTAACCAGGCTGACATAAAGTACTTCCTTAATCCTCAATCTTCTTCATCAGATCCGGCTGCTGCTCGTGCATCATTTTCTGAATCACGCGATGCATCCAGACCAAACAGATCGCTGAAAGAACGAGCATCATCATCCACGAACTAGTCCAAAGGCCGGTTTCATCAAGTAAATAGCCAAAGATGATTGGGCTTACGAAACCGCCAAGGCCGCCCAGAACTCCAACCATTCCGCCAACGACGCCAACTTCCTCGGGAAAATATTCAGGTATGTGTTTGTATACAGCAGCCTTGCCGACGCCCCAGACAATACCCAGAAACATCACGATCCCGGCGAATATCCACACATTGGCCTGAAAAAAGATCTTGGTGGTCCCTTTCGCCAGCAGTTCTTTTCGTTTTACTTCCTGTCCGATCTGTACAACGGGTTCCTGCCATATCTCTTTTGTAGGGAAGATAAGCATTTGGTCTTGTTCGACCGAGCCCGTTTCCTTTTTGGCATTGACCTGATATCTTTTGCCGTCCACAGTGACAGAATCAGCGTCGACACCTGTTACAACGCCATCACGTTCGGCTACGACCCCCTTGCCCGGTGACGATATTTCCATTTTGGGAATTATCAACAGAGCGGATAGTAGTAACGACAGGCCGAGGACGCCATACATCACTTTTCGACCGCCAAAACGATCGCTCAGCCAGCCGCCGAACGCCCTGATAACACCTGAGGGAAAGCTGAATAGTGCGGCCAGCAAACCGGCTGTAACCAACGGCAAATAATAGACGTTTACAAAATAGGGGACGAGCCATTGCGAAAAAGCGACAAAGCAGCCAAATACAAGAAAATAGTACAGTCCGAAACGCCACACGCGAATATTCTTGAGAGGGGCGAGTTGTTCGGCAAAAGTCTTCGCTACCCACAGCGGCTTCTTATTTGTCGTCGCCAGAAAGAACATTACGCCCGTAACCGCAAGGACCGCGGCATAGACTATTGGCAGTCTGCGCCAGGCATCGATGTCCGAACCGTTTGCCGTAAACGTGTTGAGTAATGTTGGAGCTACAAGAGTGGTGATGGCCGAACCGGCATTTCCGGCTCCGAAGATACCGAGAGCAAATCCTTGTTTTGATCTCGGGAACCAAACCGATGTGTAGGCAATGCCGATCGAAAAGCTCACACCGACAAGCCCAAATCCGAAACTACACAGAGCGAAACCAGTGAATGAATCGACCTTTGAAAGAAGAAACATTGGGACCGCACAGAGGAGCAAGGTCGCCGTCATTACTGGTTTGCCACCAAACTTGTCGGTTAGCATACCCGCAGGCAGACGAAAAATAGAGCCTGCAAGAACCGGTATTCCCATCAGCCAACCGATCTCAGAGGCGGTCCATTTGTAGACCTGGTTTACCGAAAGAAAAGTAACAAGAACGCCGTTTAACATCCACGCCGAAAAACATACGGTGAACGCGAGTGTATTTAATATCAGTATCCGGATTGCCCCAGGAGGCGTGCTCGTTTCCATAATCGCAAAGAACTTCGCAGAGAATGCGGACAAATCGCCGCACAAAGGTAATGGTCTAATACCGTGTCCCTTCTTTGTCCCTTAGAACGTCTCTAAACCACTCTCGGTATCGTATGAAGAAATCAGTGCGGGCAGCTGTAGCGAGCAGGGTTTTTCCATTTTTAAGCGACAGTTGCCCTTGGCGTGTAAAATTCACAGATTCGCCTAAGATCCTTACCGCCTCGGCTGGAGCGTGAAAACCCATTGAGTTTTCGGCCTCGACAAAATCAAGATAAAACTGTGCTTTCCGCTGAAAGTCTCGTGCCGCTGCGAGGTCTTCGTCTGTGGCGCCCCTTTCCTTCGCTTTCCTAAGATCGTCAATGAGCTGCACAAGAGCGTCCATGGCAATGTTTCGCATATTGAAAGTGCGTTCCTGGATCGCCTCGGCCCGGAATTTGAGCTCCGCTTCGCTCGTACTGTGACAAGTTTGGCAGCTCTGGCTAATGTTCAGGAGCGGGCTCCGAACATGATGGTCGCTGATTTTCATTGCCCCTTCACGTTTATACGGCATGTGACAATCGGCACAGGAAACACCTGCCCTTGAGTGAATTCCTGGTTGAACATCTCAAATTCAGGGTGTTGAGCTTTCAGAACTTCGGCTCCAGTTTGCTTGTGTGACCAATCTTTGTGTTTTACCTCATCATAGTAGGCCATAATGTTTTCGACTTTTAGCCCCTTTTCCCAAGGATAGGTCAACTGCTTATCGGCTCCCCTTGAAATAGTATTCTACGTGGCACTGACCGCAGACGTAGCTCCGCATTTCCTGCCGAGTTGCATCACGATTTACATCATAATTTTGGATCCCTTGAGACGCCTTATACGCTTTTATCCCGTCCATGAATGCGGGCCTGGTAATTCGTAATGCCATCGTTTGTGAATCGTGGCAGTCTATACAAGCAACCGGGTGTGAAATTTCTTTCTTTGCTTCAAAATACGGCAGTTTGTTGAGTGCTTGAAACCCAGCTACGATGTCGCCACCTCCGAGTTTCTTGTAAGCAGCGTACGCGGAGGCGTGACAATTAATACAACTACCAGGCTGTTTAACAACATTCTGCCTTTCAGTAAACATCTGGTCTTCCAGCATGAAAGCGTGGCCCCGCTCTTCCCGAAAGTCGACAGCAAAAGCATAGCCATCCCACATCGTTTTTAATCGAGGGTCCTCTTCCAGACGCGACTGGGCTACCATCGATCGCGGGTCAGAGTCCTTTGGCGTTTTGTGAACCGCCTCACTGCCGCCAAAACGAGTTCGTACCTGATCGACGGTCTTTTTGTAACCATCATACTGGAGAGGAAAATTCTTACCCCAGACCTCTGGGTCGGTCGTATCGTCGGTCAATTCAACCACACGAAAAAAAGGGTTCTTAGCCTCATTTTTCCGCTCAAGAATATTTGTTAGAAGCCCAAGGCCAAGAATGGCCGCGGCAAACGCTAGAAACGCGACCGATACCACGACCTTTCCTCCGTACAACCTCGATTTGGCCGGTGCTTTTTTAGACACCGTGTTTTCTTCGTTTTCCATGCTACCTTCTCCTAGTATTACAACTGAGCCAATTTTTTAATGTAAGTGCCCCACTGAACGATGGCACCTGAGACAAGACACCTCATCCGTATGCTTTTTATCTAATGAAACGGTTATTGCATCAACCATATTCTGATGACAGTGCCGACAGGATTCTTCGGTGATCTGCCGGCTTCGCTCGGTCAACTGAATCGGTTCATGAAAAGTATTAGTGGTGAAATAATAGGAATGCCAAAAGCCGTTCGAGGCTTTGGTCATATATTTTCCAATGGTATCGTGGGGCGTGTGACAATCATTACAGGTCGCGACGTTCTTATGGCTACCCTTCTGCCAACCATCAAATTGTTCATTCATGATGTGGCAATTAACGCAGTTTCCAGGGTCGTTCGAAAGATACGAATATCCCTTGGCGTACACAAAGGTGTAAACCCCGATCGCAAGTGCTCCGCCTACCGCGATGCCTAAAACGGCTAGTTTTAAGAATTGAAGGTTAATAGCGTCTACCTCCTTCGCCGGCGGGGCGCCACCATAGAAAGATGCTCAGAGCGATCAGCCAGCATATTCCCGATGCAATAACGAGCGGTGCCAACTGCCCATACGACTGAGCAAGAGCCGCCTCGACCGCTGCCGATAGGATCCAGAGCTGAGCCACGTTGATCATTACAAGCATCGCGAGCCGGGCCTGCCAAACGGCGGCAAGTCCGCGGCTCTGGGGTCTTCTCGGCTTGGCGTTATCCTTCATTGCCACGCACCTCTCTTTTAACTGCAAAAATTTCACCATTGATCGTCTCAAGCTCAATTCTGTCGAGCGGACGCGGCGGCGGGCCATACAATACCTCGCCTGTCTTGGAGCTGAAACCACCATTGTGACACGGGCATTCGAGACGGTCGTTTGCTTGTGAATAGTAGACCGGGCAAGACAGATGCGTGCATTTCTGCCCAAAGGCAGCATAGGTGCCGTCGGTGTCGCGTATCAGGATCGCGGTATCTTCCTCCGAGGGGTACGCGAAATTCAAGGCTGATCCGGGTTCGATGCTCATTGCACCATCGATCTTCGCCGGCGTAAAGGTTCTTGGCGATCGGGCATCATATGCAGATTTCCCTGCAAATCCAGCCGCGCCAAAAACAGTGCACTCGATGTTAAAAAGAGAAAGTTGCAGAACTCCCGCCTAGTAACCTGAGCTTCGCTGTCTCGTTCATAAGGGAACTCGGCCTGAAACGGAGCCGTCGCTGTGCGGACATTTACTTCATCCGATATTTCATTATCCCCGGCCAGTATCTTATTGATCGTATCTTGATGGAATGCTTTAGAATTCATTGCTCTTATTGGATTCCTCCACTTGAGTATCTATCCACGATTCTTCGCTTACGTTAGCTCCGTCAAGCGCTGTCTGTCCCTCGAAAACGCCGCACCCGTCGACGCTTACCTCATCAGCGTCAGTCGGCAGCATCATGTAGACTTTTGTCTTAACGCTTTGATTGCCAAAAACGTGAGCATTGACGGGCTTAGTTCTACGTAGCGGAACGATCTGTTCATAAGTACCGAACGAAATTGCTCCTGTCGGACAGACGCTTGCGCACATAGGCTTGAGACCCTCGCTCGTTCGGTCGTAGCACATGTCGCATTTCATCTGCAGATGCATCGCGGAATTATATTTCGGCACACCGAAAGGGCACGCGTTCACACAATTGCGGCAATCGAGGCATCGTGGCTTCAGTGCAGACATGACCACGCCATCTTCATTTTGTTTGATCGCGTCCGCGGGGCAAACCAGCGCACAAGTCGGCTCTTCGCAGTGCATACATATGGTGGGCATGGTAGCGGTCGTCTCGCTGCGGTCGATATAGTCGACGAAGATCATCGAGTAACCCTTATGCGTCGAACACTCGCGGCATGCGGCTACACAGGACCTACACCCTATGCATCGCTGCGGATCGATAAACATCGTTTCATTCATGCTCTATTTTCCTTTCTGCACTTCATTTTGCGACGTTCCCTTTCGCACCTCGCCCAGTATCGGCAATTCTCTCGTGTGTATTTTCTCGAGACGGGCGGCACATGCTTTGAATTCCGGTATTTTCGAGGTCGGGTCGAGTGCGGCGTTGGTTATCTGATTTGCCGCGAGTTCCTCTCCCCAGTGGTACGGGATAAAGATCGTATCGGGCCTGATGGTTTTTACTACCAGAGCGGGGAATATACCTTCACCGCGACGCGAGATCACCTTGACCCGCTCGCCATCGTTGATCTTGTATCTCATTGCGGTTTCAGGATGCATCTCAACGAATGGCTCCGGACACTGCTGAACAAGAAAGCCAATACGCCGGGTCTGATTGCCCGACAAATACTGGTGAACGATACGCCCGCTGGTAAAGATCAAAGGATACTCTTCATCGGGTTTCTCTGCGGCACCTTTATATTCGATCGCGTGAAATCTTGCCTTGCCGTCATCGTGAGCGAAACGTTCCTCGAAAAGACGCGGCGTCCCCGTGCTTTCCTCGGTTGGGCATGGCCAGAACACGCCGTCCTGTTTGTCGATCTTTTCGTAAGTGACCCCGAAATAATCTGCCTTCCCACCCTTGGAAGCGACTCGGAGCTCGTCAAATATCTCCCGAGGAGACTCAAATTGAAAGTACTTTCCGCGACCCATCCTATGAGCGATCTCCTGGAGGGCGCGCCAATCGTGGCGAGCCTCACCGGGCGGGTCTATCGCTTGATTGATCTTTATCACGCGGCCCTCGCCGCTGGTGGTCGTACCTTCGTCTTCGGACCATGTTGTACCGGGGAGGACAACGTCGGCATAACGGGCGCTCTCGGACATAAAGAAGTCGATGCAGACGTTAAATTCGAGTCCCTCGAGCGACTTCCGCACCTGATTGGTATCCGGCAGCGAGACCATCATGTTGCTGCATATCGAGAGAAGGCCTTTGATCTCGCCTTCCCGCATTTTGTTAAACAGCTCGACGGCGGATACGCCAGGTTCAGGCATTTCAGATTCGTCGATCCCCCAAACCTCGGCAATGTACTTCCGATGTTCAGGATTAAGCATCGACCGATAGCCCGGAAGTTGGTCGGCCTTCTGTCCATGCTCACGGCCGCCCTGGCCGTTGCCCTGACCGGTGATCGTGCCGTAGCCGCGGCCTTCCGAGCCGATCTTACCGGTCGCAAGTGCGATATTGATATAACTCAGCACGTTCTCCGTCCCGTTCGAGTGATGCTCGATGCCGCGGGCATGCATGATCATTCCGGTCTTTGCACGACCGTAGAGGCGAGCGGCCTGAATGATCTTCCCCGCCGGGACACCGGAGATCTCTGAAGCGACATCGGGTGGATAATTCAATGCCGCCGCCCTGGCCGCTTCCCAGTCATTAGTGCGGCTGTCGATAAACGCCTGATCGATGAGGTTCTCATTGATCAGGACATTCAAGATGCCATTCGCAACGGCCACATCCGTTCCGGGCTTGAGCTGTAAATGCAGATCGCCTTGACGAGCTGTCGCGGTCTCGCGGGGATCGATTACGATCCAGACGCCGCCGTTATCACGTTGTTTCCAAAGGAATCCGTTAAGGATGGGAAACGTTTCAGCACAGTTTGCTCCGGCGATTATCAGAACCTCGGCGTGCGGTATATCGCTCCATGGATTTGCCGCCCGGTCGATGCCGAACGCCTTGTTATTGCCGCCTGCAGCGGACGCCATGCAAAGTCGTCCATTGTAATCAATGTATCTGGTCTGCAAACCAAGGCGGGCGAATTTACCGACGAGATATGTCTTTTCGGTCGTCAGCGACGAGCCTGAATAAACAGCGATTGAATCCTTTCCGTATTTTTCCTGCAGCCCCTTAAATTTCGCCACGATCAGATCGAGAGCCTCGTCCCAGCTCGCTCGCTCGAAATTGCCATTTTGTTTTATCAGCGGGTATTCCAGCCGATCGGGATGATGTGTCTGTAGATACGCCGTCACTCCCTTTGGACACAATCGGCCCTCGTTTACCGGAAAATCGTAACGCGGTTCTACGCCGACAACATGATTCTTTTCAACCAGCAGATTCATGCCACACTGCATTCCGCAATACGGACAGTGGGTGGGCACCATCTTGTCGACTTTTCGTTCGGCGCTCCAACCGCCTATAGGCTCATCGTGCAAATGAGGGCCGAAACGATCAATGATACTTGCGAGATTCTCAACTTTTGACATTATTTGCTATTCGGTGCCGGAGCGTGAGCCGTGAAAGACCTTATCGGGGCGATCCATTAGGACGGAGTATGCAAGGCCCCGGATTACACGTTTGCAACGCGGACAATAATCCTGCAACTTCTCACCATTTTCCATTGTGTAGTCAAACCCGACTTTTTCGACGACGCTCTTCAGATCGCCGAGCCACATAACAGACGCGAATTCTACGCCGCACCGCCGACATTTTGCCTGCTCCATTTCTTTCGCTCGCTGTTGATATAGCTCAACGCCGATCGACGCCGGACGCTGAACAATATGAAATAGCTTGCCAAACGGCAGGAAGAATAGTGTCATTATCACTATCGCTTGATGGGTCAGGGCAATGAACGAGTACATATACCCACCGAAATATGTACTCGATGCCGTTAACATAAGTCCCGAAACGCAGATCGAGATCAACAAAAGATGGGGAACAAAATCCAAAAGAAATTGCTGGACCGCTATTGCTCCGCGGTCTTTTAAGCGGCGATGGATCGCAATAGCACAACCCGCGAGCACCATGAGAGCCGTGAAATTGAGAGCCTTGAACGTGAAAAATGCCAGTACGCTGTGGACGTCCATCGATTGCATTGGAAAGCCGAATACGTAGGCCTTGTAGCCTGTTTCGCTCTCAAGTTTGAAGTGTATCCAGCCCCATACCAGCGGGAATGTGATGGCCGCTGACAAAATACAGCCCCACATGATCAGAAAATGCATCAGCCATCTTGATTTGGCCCGTTTGAAGATAAACTTCTGGGCGAGCATATTGATGCCTACCGTTTTTGTAGCGTCTAGTGTGTTGCGTGCAAATTTCTTTCGCTGGAAAAATAGCTTCAACCCTCTAGAAAAATATGCTCGCGTCGCCGGACGCTGAAGCCAAAGTGCATAGCGGAAAAAAATCGCACCGATCGCGACGATACTTGCGATCAGATATCCGAATAGCGCCGAATCGAAATGCTCAAGATTTCGCGAACCGACAATAACAAGTGCCGTCAGAGCCATTGATGCCCCGAGCCCGATCAAGGTCGGGTTGCGATAATTAATCGAAGTAGCTGGCTTGGTGATCTCGATGGGCATTCGTTTTTTCTATAGGGCAACCATCTGTCGTCTGCAAAATGAGTGCCAACCTAAAAGAGAATATGGTGCGTACAACTAATGAGCAATTCCTTGGGCTTAGATAGTTATCATATATTCGAAACGTTACAGGCGAAAATACAAGTGAGCGTACTTATGCGGATAGGCCGCGTTAAAACTAGCGGTCACAGAAGATCCGGATCGATAGCGAGTAATGTAAGAATGAGTAAAAGGCCCTTCGAAAACGGGATAGATCACAGTCGAATTTCCTGTTAGTAAGAATGTACGGAGAAAATACTTCATGTGAGTCCCCTCGTGCTCCCTTATTAAATATCAAATTCCGGCCGTTCGATTTATGATTTGGCTCATGAAATGTAACTATTGTTTTGGGAATCGCTGGGGGGCTTCATACGTTCATGAGTCAAATATCCGACCATTTTAGTGCCGAACTAACAGAAGGTCTCTTTGCTATTGGACGCAGACGTTCGTTCGGTGGCGGCGAGCACGTTTTTTTCGAGGGTGATCAGGCCACATTTTTACCGATCATATTGGCTGGAAAGATCAAAATGGTTCGCTATCCTGAGGCGGGTAAGGAGATCATCATTGGCACGTTTCAGGCTGGCGAGATATTCGCAATTCCGCCGGCGATGGACGGAAAGCGATTTCCCGCAACAGCCGTTGCAATCGAGAACAGCTCGCTTCTAATGGTCCCGCGGGGTGAGTTTCTTGCTTTAATGGAATCATCGTCCGAATTTTCTTCCCTGGTGCTTAACCGAATGTGCGGCATTCTCCGTGACCGTGCCGATACCGTTCAGATTTTGGCCACGCCATCCGCCGAGCAGCGTGTTGCGAGCATTATTTTGAGGCTTACGGGTGAAATGAATGCGGGCGAAGTTAAGAAGATCACCCATCGACGGCAAGATATAGCTGAGATGGCAGGGCTTTCGCTCGAGACCACGATCCGGACTATCCGAAAGCTCGCGGAAAGGGATATCTGAAAATAGTCGGCGGAAGAATATTCGTCGAAACGACTGAGCATCTTCGCACTCTTATCCGTTAGCCATATGCAAAAAAAGTGATCTGGATCATATTTCGGCGACCGTGCTTCGTGTTACGTTCCTTATTCTAAGACTTGCGTTGAGGATGGATCATGAAACTTCGAATTAGAGAAAACACTCTTCGTTTTCGGTTGGCCCGTTCCGAAGTCGAGACTTTTGATCAAACAGGAACCATCGGGGACAACGTGCGGTTTGGGCTAGGTAAAAACGACTTTGGCTACTTGCTCGAAAAGACGCCCAACAGTAATTTTTCGGCCTCTTTTGCGGACGGAATAATCGTGGTTCGCGTACCTGCCTCCGACGCCAATAGCTGGGCCAACTCCGACGAGGTTAGCCTTGCCGGAACGTTTCTTGCGGACGAACAAACCGAACTCAGAATATTGATCGAAAAGGACTTTGTTTGTCTAAATGCCCACAACGACGAAGACCAGTCTGACCGCTACCCTCACCCCAAGGGCGACGCCGCGTGCTAAGCCGCATGATACGACCATCTGAGGTAACAACGGATTTTCCCGGTCCGACCATTGCGGCCCGGCGATTGACCGAATTGCGTTTTTACTGATGAGTTTGATTAGTTTTTGCCCGCTTTGCGCGCGGTTTCGGATTTCAACCAGATGGAAATGATCTGATCGGCTAATCGAGTATTTTTCAACTGTCTGAATCTTAATAAAGTTTCGGAGGCAGGTTGGGGGTTTGTCAAAAATGAAGAGAATTTTGTTTTTAACTGTAGTTTTAGGAGTTGCTCTGATGATTACGTTCATCGGTTTTAATGTCAATAGTCAGGAAAGAAATATGCAAAAGTTGAATTTACAAACTAAAATCGGCGACGGCAAAGATAAAGAGGTTACGCCGCTTTTTGATGGTGATCGCCGAAAAATCGTCCAAATCACGCTACGCAATAAAGCCATTTTGGATGCTCATAAAGCCGCCGAACCGATTACGATTCAATGTGTTGCGGGAAAAGGCCTATTAATTGTCGGCGAGGAAAAGGAAGAGGTTGAACTAAAAGTAGGTGTGTTGGTTACGATCGAACCAAATGTCGTTCACGAAATAAGAGCTTTATCAAAAGTTTCCGTATTATTGACCAAATTCAAGGAGAAGTGATTTTTCGAAAGAGCTTACTGGAAACGATGAGCAGTTAATGAAAGGCGGATACACAAAATCGTTCTTGAGAGTCCTTTTGGCAGTAGGATTTTTGGCTCTGGCCGGGGGGCTTTTGTGGTTTTGGCTGCGCCCGCCACAAGTTACGGTTACAGAAATATCGGAGAGGAGAATCACGCCATCGATTCAAGGCATTGGAACGGTTGAATCAAAAATCGTTGTAAATATTGCTTCGAAAATACCTGGGCGATTAATTTCAATTGACGTGGATCAAGGCGATACGGTCTCAAATGGACAGGTTTTAGCGACGCTCGAAGATTCTGAATTACGGGCTGAAATGGAGCGTGCCGAATCCACATTGCAGCGTTCAAGGTCAACTGCGGAAGTTCGTCGGGCGGAGATTCAACGGGCGCTGTCCGCCGTTGAAGTTCAGCGAGCATCTGTTCAACGAATAATGACTAATAGGGAAGTTCCAAGAGCGTCTTTGCGTCGGGCGAAATCTGCCGTAACCTCATTCGATTCAACCATTTCAAAATTGCGCACTCTTCGCTTACAAGCACAAAACAACGCTAATCGGTGGCAAAAACTTTATCAATCCGGCGATGTTTCAAAAATGGAATTGGAAGAACGTCTGACGCAGGAGAAAGCCGCTGACGATGATGTAAAAAATGCCGAAGCTCAACGAAATACAGCATTGGAAGATGTGAAAAACATCGAGGCTCAAATCAATACAGTCGGCGAAGATGTTAAGCAGGCTCAAGCCCAACTGAAAGTTGCAAATGACGATGTCGCAACGCTAAGAACCGGGTTGAAAGTAATTGAGCAAGATATAAGTGTTGCCGAAGCTGCACTTGCATCAGCAGATGCGCGGAAATCTGAAGGTGTGATCGTCAGTCAAATAAGCGGATATGTGGTCAGTCGTGAACTAGAACCCGGTGCAGTAGTAAATCCCGGAACCCCGATACTCAAAATTGCCGACCCAACAACAATTTGGGCGACTGTTTTTATTGATGAAAGCAATTCAAACTCTTTTGAAGTTGGTGATCTTGCCGAAATTACTTTGCGTTCGATGCAGACGGGGAATTTGCAGGGAAAAGTAACACGGATTCAGCGTGAAAGTGATCGCGTAACCGAACAAATTGCCGTTGATATTTCGTTTGAGCGAATACCCGAACATATCAGGCTTGGCGAACAGCTAGAAGCAATAATTCGACCAAAAACAAGGACTTTGAAGGTTATTCCCGCATCTGCATTGATTCGCTCAAAAGAAGGAATCGGCGTTTGGCTGGTGATTGAAAATCGTTTGCAGTTTAGAAAAATACAAACCGGAATGGTTGATGCAAGCGGCTGGGCGGAAGTGATTTCAGGACTTGAAAGCGGAGATAAGGTTGTCGTTTCGCCGGGTAAATTATCCGATTTGAGCAATGAAGGTCGGCGAGTTTCAAGCGCTGCCGAAGAAAGTAAAGAAGAGCCGCAGGTGAAACAATGAACCTCGCACTCCATGATGTTGAATATCGGTTGGGTCGGTTTATTTTAACTGCTGTAGGTCTCGGTTTGCTGCTCACAACAGTGATGGCGATGAATGGAATTTACGCGGGTATGGTTGAAGACGCGTTGAGCATTGTTCGTGCCCCCAAAGTTGATTTATGGGTTGTGCAAAAAGATACCAATGGTCCATTTGCGGAAAGTTCTCGGGTTCCCGAAGATCTCTATCGCAATATCCTCACGGTTTCGGGTGTGAGCGAAGCTAGTCCTGTTGCTTATCAATTGTTGCAGATCGAACATCAGGAGAAAATCCTGCGGCTTCAGGTCATCGGTTATCGTTTGGGTGGTCTCGGCGGTCCTCCCGCAATCGCTGCGGGGCGCCCAATTCTGAAGAACCGATATGAGATGGTAGTTGACCGCAAAAGCCGGTGTTTCCGCTTGGAACTCAATTCGAATTCGGACGAATAACTTTAGAGGTTGTCGGATTGACGGAGGCGTTGTTTCAAATTCGGGAGATTCAGCAGCGTTTATCACGCTTGAAGATGCACAGGAGCTTCAGTTTCTTAAATCCAATGAAGCGATTCGTAACGACCGGGCACGTCTGCAAGCAGATTTGTCAGAAAATCCCAAACTTGCCGGTGTTTCTGCCGAGAATCTTTCTTCGTTACTCCAAAGTTCACATATCGCCAATGTTATTTTGGTTCGGCTGGAATCCTGGGCAAATGCCGAAGAAGTGGCAAAAAATATAGCACGCTGGACGCATTACAATGTTTTGACAACCCAGCAGCAAGAAGATTTTTTAGCGAAAAATGTAATCGAAAGAGCGAGACAACAAATCCTTCTATTCCACAATTCTCTGGTCGTGGCGGCTGCAGATCATCGCCCTTCATCGTCTACACGATGACACCTGAGGAAAACCAGAATATTGCAACCCTGAAAATTATCAGGGCCCCAAACTCAAAATAGTCGGTTTGATTTTGCAGCAATCGTTGATCTTGGGATTCCTTGGATTGTATTCGAAACCATAATTAAGGTTTGACTTACGAGTATTTTCCGCGTCGGCTCGTGTTGCTGGTCAGCGATCAAATAATGGTTTTTGGAATCGTAATTGGTATTTGTATCGCGGCCAGTGGGATTGGCATACACAAAGCTCTGAGTATTGACGCGACGACGGCCATGGCGGGGTAAAATACTCACGCAAATTTCAGACTTTTCGGGCTTGTTGGAGAATAATGCAGCAGGTTTCGGCTCAAAATTTAACCAAGATTTTCGGGGAAGGTGATACGGAGGTTATCGCTCTCAAAGATGCGAGTTTGGATGTTGAAGCAGGTGAAGTGGTCGCCTTAATGGGACCGAGCGGATCAGGAAAGACCACACTTTTACGGGCTGTTTCGCTGATTGATCCACAACCAGCGGAAAAATCGAAATTGCCGGAGAGACGATTTTCGAAGAAAAGAAAAGTTGATTGATGATCGATTGCTGCGGCGACAGCGAACGGAATCATTTTTCAATCCTACAATCTGATTCCGTTTCTAACGGTTGTCCAAAATGTTGCTCTTGTCTTAACCCTCAACGGCGTTTCAAATCGAGAAGCTCTAAAACGCGCCAGAGCATTATTGGAAAGACTTGATTTAGCTCATCGGGCAGATATTTACCCAGCCACGCTTTCCGGTGGTGAACAACAGCGAGTAGCAGTTGCTCGTGCCGTCGTCAACGACCCGGTAGTGATTCTCGCCGATGAGCCAACCGCCGCACTTGATTCCGAAAGAGGCAAAGCCGTGATGGATTTATTACGGCAACTCGGACACGAGAAACGAGCAGCAGTCATTGTCGTAACCCGGCGTTGCTCATGGTTAAAGGCTTCGACCGCATTTATCACTTGAACGATGGAATTCTTCAGGTTGAACATTTGAATTC